>NZ_LZKC01000052.1:0-1063 GCF_001672685.1 Mycobacterium sp. E2462 | reverse complement strand
CCGGCGGGCGCCGGTTCGGCCGGTCGTCCGCGGCGCCGCGGGGGGCGGGCACCGTCGCGGTGCTGGGTCTGGGCCCCGGCGACCAAGAGTGGATCACCCCGCAGACCCGCCGCGAGTTGGCGGCCGCGACCGACCTCATCGGCTACAGCGGCTACCTCGACCGCGTCGCCGTGCGCGACGGCCAGCTATGCCACCCCAGCGACAACAGCGACGAGCCCGCGCGGGCCCGCCTGGCGTGCGCGCTGGCCGAGCAGGGCCGGGCCGTGGCGGTGGTGTCCTCCGGCGACCCCGGCGTGTTCGCGATGGCGACCGCGGTGCTCGAGGAGGCCAAGCAGTGGCCCGGCGTGCGCGTGCGGGTGGTCCCGGCGATGACCGCCGCGCAGGCGGTCGCCAGCCGGGTGGGCGCCCCGCTGGGGCACGACTACGCGGTGATTTCGCTGTCCGACCGGCTCAAGCCCTGGGACGTGATCGCGGCCCGGCTGGCCGCGGCGGCGGCCGCCGATCTGGTGCTTGCGGTGTACAACCCCGCCTCCAAGACGCGCACCTGGCAGGTCGGCGAGATGCGCGACATCCTGCTGGCCCACCGCGAACCCGGCACGCCCGTGGTGATCGGCCGCAACGTGTCCGGGCCCGACGAGGACGTCCGGGTGGTGCGGTTGGCCGACCTAAACCCCGCCGAGATCGACATGCGCTGCCTGCTGATCGTCGGGTCGTCCCAAACCCAGTGGTACTCAGACGAAGCCGGGCACCGGGTGTTCACCCCTCGGCGTTACCCGGGTTGAGGTCGGCCCCCCAGCTGCTCGGCATCATCGGCATGGCCGGCCCGTCGCTGAAGCCGTCGCCCGCCAGCGTCGTCAACCCCGCGGGCCGCGCGGCCCCCGCCTTCGCGCCCACCCCGGCAAAGCCCAGCGGGCCCGCACCGTCCTCGGAGGGATAGGTGGCTGGCGCGGCGTCCGGGCCGACGCCCGCGTCCGGGGCGGAGTCGGCATCGAGGTCCATGAACTCGTAGCGGTAGGCGCGGTCCTGGACCGTGCCGGGGCGATGCCGGCGCAGCCGCGCCCGC
>NZ_LZKC01000051.1:0-1746 GCF_001672685.1 Mycobacterium sp. E2462 | reverse complement strand
AGCGCGCCCGCGTCGAGGGTTACATCGCCAAGGGCATCGAGGAGGGCGCCCGCCTGGTGTGCGGCGGCGGCCGCCCCGAGGGCCTGGACTCCGGATTCTTCGTGCAGCCCACGGTGTTCGCCGACGTCGACAACTCCATGACGATCGCCCAGGAGGAGATCTTCGGCCCGGTGCTGAGCATCATTGCCTACGACACCGAGGAAGACGCGATCAAGATCGCCAACGACTCGGCGTACGGGCTCGCCGGCAGCGTGTGGACCACCGACATTCCCCGCGGCATCGAGGTGTCGGAGAAGGTCCGCACCGGGACCTACGCGATCAACTGGTACGCGTTCGACCCGTGCTGTCCCTTCGGTGGTTACAAGAATTCCGGCATCGGCCGCGAGAACGGCCCCGAGGGCGTCGAGCACTTCACCCAGCAAAAGAGCGTGCTGATGCCGATGGGTTACACCACCGACTGACCCCGCGGTAGCTCAGCGACACACCGACCGCATCGCCAGCAACAGCCGGACCAGCTCGGCCTGGCGATGGGTGCCGGTCTTGTCGAAGACGTGTTGCAGGTGCGTCTTCACCGTGGCCAGCGACAGCGACAGCTTCTCCGAGATGTGCTTGACGCCGTGGCCCTCGAGCGCCAGCAGGGCGACGGCGGCCTCCGCTTCGGTGAGGGCGTACGCCCGCCGCAGCAAGGCGGCCGGCGGCTCGACCTGGTCTTCGGGGTCGACGATGACGATCATGGCGCGGCCGGACGCGGGGCTCAGCGTCGCGGACCCGAGCGGCACGATGTCGACGCGATACGGGCGACGCCCCGACCGCCGAGGGCACGTCAGCGAGTCGCCGCGGCGGGCCGTCTCGACGGGCCCCGTCGCGGCGTGGACGCTGCGCTGCAGTTGAGCGTCGATGTGCGGGTTGACGGCCTCGACGCGGCCGGCGTGAGTCCGCAGGCCGTCGCCGGTCCGCAGGATCTCGTCGGCGGCGACGTTGGTGTGCACTATCCGCGGGCCGGGCGCGACGACGACGAATCCGTGGCGCAGCGCGTGCGCCGCGTCCCGCAGGCCGTCGCCGCGATCGCGTAGCTCGTCCAGGTGCGCCTGCGTGCGCAACGCCTGCTGCAGATGCGGAACCAGCGCGCTGACCAATCCCGTGAACTTGTCCGGGGGCCGTGGCCCGGCGATCAGCAGGCAGGTCGGCGCGCGGCCGGTGGTCAGCCGCACGAACAAGCCTTCGGTCACCTCGTGGGGGCGCATGAAGTCCACGTCGAATTCAGAGCGCGCCTGCAGGGCCATCAGCGGACGCCCGTCCCGAACCACCCCGACCGGGCCACGCTCGACGGCCTTGAGCACGTAGTCGAGCTTGTAGTAGTACGAGCTGTACGCGGCCTGCGCCTCCGAGACCACGTTGCCGTTCCGGATGGCCGTGTTCGCGCCGTCCGACACCGTCAGGGCGCAGGCATGCCCGTCGAGCAGGTGCCGAATGTCCCCGAGCGCCGCGGTCCAATTGTCCGGGTTCACCGCCGAGCTGTGGATGGCCGCCGCGATCCGCGAGAAGTCCTCGATCGTGTCCATCGGCCGTCCAGGGTTAGCTGCGGTCCAGCATGGCGCGCCTCCAGCAATCGACCAGTGCAGCCTAACCCCAAACCTCATCCGTTTGAATGAATTCATCCGAGCCGGTTCCTGATTTATTGGTCGTGTGCCCGATCCGGGCTCAACACGAGGTCAGCGCCCCACCCGCGCTCCGGGGCGCGCCCGC
>NZ_LZKC01000050.1:0-4234 GCF_001672685.1 Mycobacterium sp. E2462 | reverse complement strand
TTCCCGGTGACGGTGACCTGCTGGCGCTGACGGTCGACGACGGCGTCAACAGCGAGGTGGTGCGCGCCTACACGCAGTTCGCCAAGGACACCGGCGTGCGGCTGACGTACTTCGTCAACGGCGTCTACGACTCCTGGACCGAGAACCTGGAGATGCTGCGTCCGCTGGTCGACAGCGGCCAGATCCAGCTGGGCAACCACACCTGGTCGCACCCGGACCTCACCTCGTTGACCAAAGAGCAAGTCTCGCAACAACTCACGCGTAACGACGAGTTCTTGAAGAAGACCTACGGGATCGGCGCCAAGCCCTACTGGCGGCCGCCGTACGCCAAGCGCAACGCGGCCGTCGACGCCGTCGCCGCCGATCTCGGCTACACGGTGCCGACGCTGTGGTCGGGCTCGCTGTCGGATTCGACGCTCATCACCGAGGACTACATCGTGCAGATGGCCGACAAGTACTTCACCCCCCAAGCCATCGTCATCGGCCACCTCAATCACCTGCCGGTGACGCACGTTTACCCCGAGCTTGTCGACACCATCCGGTCGCGCAACCTGCGCACCGTCACCCTCAACGACGTGTTCCTGAAGACTCCGTAGCCCGCCGGGCGCCGCGCCGCCCGAAGCCGCGCGGCCGCAGCGCGCCCGAATCTCTAATATTTTAGAGAAATGCCCCCGCCGGAGAGCGGCCGTTGTTAGCGTTCCGTTATGCGCTGGGGTGGGGGCTTGTGTGTGGTGCTACTGGTTGCGGTCGCGGCACTGCTCGGAACCGGAAATGCGGCCGCCGACGGTGACGAGCCGCAATACGCGGAGTTCTATGCGCCACCGGACCCGTTGCCACCGGGCAAACCGGGTGACCTGATCCGGACCGAGCCGTCGCGCCTGGTGCTCGAACCGTCCGGCCAGCTCGGGGCAATTATGGCTACCGGGACGCGAATCATGTACCGCAGCACCGACACTCGCGGCAATCCGATCGCGGTCACCGGCACCTACTTCGAGCCCTACAACGACTGGCCCGGCAAGGGGCCGCGGCCGTTGCTCAGTTACGCGCCCGGCACGCAGGGGCAGGGTAACCAGTGCGCGCCGTCGCGAATGTTCAACCAAGGCATCCACTATTCGGGTGGCTGGGACATCATGTTCAACTACGAGGAGCTGTTCGTCGCCACGATGGTCGCGCGCGGCTTCGCGATCGTCATGACCGATTACCAGGGCCTGGGCACGCCGTCGATGCACACCTACGTCGGGCGGATCGCGGAGGGCCAGGCAGTGCTCGATGCCGCCCGCGCGGCGCAGCAGCTGCCGGGGACATCGCTGGATCCGCGTGGCCCCGTAGCCTTTTGGGGTTATTCCCAGGGTGGTGGCGCCACCGCGTCGGCGGCGGAGCTGGCCGCCTCCTACGCCCCGGAACTGCACATCGTGGGCACCTACGCCGGGGCGCCACCGGCCGACCTGAAGGAGCTGTTCCCCTACGCGGACGGCAGCGCACTGGTCGGTGTCGTCGGCTATGCGCTCAACAGCGTGATGGCCGCCTACCCGGAATTCGCCGACGTCATCCGTTCCAAGATGACGCCGCGGGGACTGGCGATGCTGGAATCGGTGTCGCGCCAGTGCGTCGGCCAAACCATCATCGACTTCATGTTCCGGCATCTGCAGCCCTACTTCACCGAGGACATCAACCAGCTGGTCAACGAGGAACCCTTCAGCACACTGCTCGACGACCAGCGGATCGGGCGCCACAAGCCCAACGCGCCGGTGCTGCTCGACAGCAACCGCTACGACCCACTGGTGCCCCATGGTCCCGTCGTGCAACTCGCCAACGACTGGTGCGCCCAGGGCGCCGACGTCGAGATGCGCACCAACGAAGAGCCGCCCTTCCTCAACAAGCTCGTCCTCAACCACGCCCTGCCGATGCTCGTCGACGGCGAGCCGGCCATGCAGTGGATCGCCGCCCGGTTCAACGGCGAACCGACCGCGCCCAACTGCGGCCAGTTTTAGACTGGACGCATCGCTAGGAGACACAACGCGGCCGAGCGGCGGCGCGACCTCGCCGACGCCGCGATCGCGCTGCTCGGCGGCGCCGGCTTGCACGGGGTGAGCCACCCGAAGGTCGACGACCGCGCCGGGGTGCCGGCCGGTACCGCCTCGTTCTACTTCCGAACACGCAAGTCCCTGCTGCACGCGGTGGCGGCCCGGCTCACCGAGCTCGACGTCGCCGACTTCTCCCGGATGGCCGAACTCGCCAACACGTCAACGGATTTCGCGGGCACCGCCGGGCTGGCGCGGATCGTCATGTACGTCAACAGCGAGCCCTGGCTGACCCGCGCTAAGGCGCGCTACGAGCTGGCCCTGCTCGCCGGCCGGGACGCGGAGCTGGCCGCGATCCTGGACGCGTCCGCGAAGCGGCTCTACGCGCTGGCGCGCGGGGTCGTCACCCAGTGGCACCCGGCGGGCAGCGACCCCGACCCCGCGCTGATCGACGACCAGGCGGTGGCCACGCTGGCGTTCATCAACGGCATCATGCTGACGTTCGTCGCCAATCAGCCGGCGGTGCAGGACGCCGAGCGCCTCGATCGGCTGCTGCAGGGTGTCATCGCGGGCGTCGCGCAAGTCCGCTGATTGTCGTGCGGCGCAACGGTTATCGTTGCTCTAGCAATCCGTCGATCAACCGGTGCAGCACCTGGCGGGTCTCCCGGCGGCTGCGCTTCGGGTCGTCCGCGGTGGCGATGACCATGGCCGCCTCGTCGAGCGCGCCGATCAGCACGTGCGCCAGCGGGCGCACCGGCTGGCGGGCCAGTTGGCCGGCGCGGATGGCCTCGGTCAGGAGCTCCTCGGTCATGCCCAGGCTGTAGCGCTGGGCGACGTCGCGAAATTCCGCCCAGCCGAGCACGCTCGGCGCGTCCAGCAGGATCAGCTGGCGCACTTCGGGATCGCCGGATACCTCGAGCCACGCGTCGACCGCGGCGCGGATCGCGTCGGCCGGGGTGCTCGCCCCCGATCCGGCGACCACCGCGGCCATCCGTGCCATGACGTCCTGCTCGACCACCTCGACCACCTCGCGGAATAGCGTTGCCTTGTCCGCGAATTGGTGATACATCGCGCCCCGGGTGACCCCCGCCGCGGTGGCGATCTCCGGGGTGCCCACCTCCGCATAACCCCGCAGCCCCCACAGCTTGCGGGCGGCGGCGATCAGCGCATCGCGGGTGGCCGCGGAGCGCTCTTCTTGGGTCCGTCTCTTGCTTTCCATACAGCCTGTCGGTAACTTACGAACAGACAGCCTGTTTGTAAATGTATCGGGTATCCAGAGGAGTTTTCATGTCGACGATCGACATTAGTGCCGGAACGATCCATTACGAAGCGACGGGACCCGGCGACGGCAGGCCCGTCGTCTTCGTGCACGGCTACATGATGGGCGGCGAACTGTGGCGGCCCGTCGGGACGAGGCTGGCCGAGCGCGGCCTGCGATGCATCGCGCCCACCTGGCCGCTGGGCGCGCATCCGCAGCCGCTGCGGCACGGCGCGGACCGCACCATCGCCGGGGTCGCGGACATGGTCGCCGAAACACTGCAGGCCCTCGACCTGCGCGACGTGGTGCTGGTGGGCAACGACACCGGCGGGGTGTTGACGCAGTTGGTGGCCGTACACCACCCGGAGCGGTTGGGCGCGCTCGTCCTCACGAGTTGCGATGCGTTCGAACACTTTCCACCGCCGATTCTCAAGCCGCTGATTCTGGCCGCCGCGTCCAAGGCGACGTTCCGGGCGGCGGCCCAGGCCATGCGCCTGCCGGCCGCGCGCCGGCGCGCCTATGCCGGCCTGGCGCACACCGACATCGACGACCTCACGCAACAGTGGGTGCGTCCGGCACTGTCCGACCCGGCGATCACCGAAGACCTGCGGCGCTTCACGCTGTCGCTGCGCCAGGAGGTGACCACGGCGGTGGCCGCCCGGTTGCCCGAATTCGACAAGCCAGCGCTCATCGCGTGGTCGGCCGACGACGTGTTCTTCGAGCAGGCCGACGGCGCGCGGTTGGCGCAGCTCATTCCGCAGGCCCGCCTCGAGGTGATCGCCGACGCGCGCACCTTCTCCATGCTGGACCAGCCGGACCGGCTCGCCGACCTGCTGTCGTCGATCGCGGTGCCCGCGTAGCGCTGCGCCGCCGCGGCGGTAGCGTCGTGCCCATGTCAGACGCGACGTTGCCGCTGCGCGGCAGGCGGATCCTGGTCACCGGCGCAGCCACCGGC
>NZ_LZKC01000049.1:0-9843 GCF_001672685.1 Mycobacterium sp. E2462 | reverse complement strand
TGGCGCCGGGCACGGCTCGGCGGCCGTCAGCGCGTCCATGCTCATGCCGTGTTCCTGCGCTTGCAGCTGGCTCAGCGGAGAGGTGACGGCCGACGCCGTGGTCACCGCCTATGGCAGCCGGGGGCCACGGCGTCAGCCGGCGTCTAGAACCAGGGCCCGGGGTAGTGACCGTCCTGGTCTTCCACCATGACGATCTCCTTGCAGTCCCCGTTGGCCGCCGGCGCCGTTTCGCCGCGGCACACCAACGTCCAGCCCGACAGCCGGGCGAAGGGGCGCACCGCCCAGTTGGGCGCGACGGGGTCGGGACCGGGCAGCGCGATCACCGAGAAGGTGCCGCCGGTGTTGGTGATGTACAGGTGGTCGTCGAAGAAGGTCACTTTCGCAATCGGCTGCTTCTTGACGTCGTCGCGGCTCTTCAGCAGGTCCCACTGCTGGGTGCGCAGGTTCCACACTCCGAACCCGAACTGGGAGTTGTCGGAATTGTGCGCGTCGACGAACAGCTTTCCGCCGGAGAGCGTTGCCGCCAGCCCGCTTCCCGAGATGCGGTCCGAATCACCCACGCGGATGACGGATTTGGCGTTCAAGTCGTAGAACATCGTCGAGAACGCCGGTGGGTTGACGGAATCCCATCGCGTCATTTTCACCAGTTTGTTGGGGCCGTCGGTCAATTCGGCGTCGACGGTTTGAATGTCGTTGTCCTGGAAGATCGTTTCGCCGTTGGGTCGGCGCAGCTCGGCGCCCGAGGTCTTGCCCGGGTCGGTGGTGCGCGCAAACGCGAGCACGTCCTGCCACGCCCGCGCCGGCTGCGCGTCGTTCCACGTCATCGCCAAGTCGGAACCGGACAGGACGACGGTGCGTGGCGGCGCCGTCGGAACGTGCCCGTCGGTGAAGGCGTTCACCCAGGCCACCCCGGACGCGGTCGACGCCAGCCCCCATCCGGCGGGCGCGGTCAGCTTGAGGTCCGGGCCGGGCGGTTGCAATTCCTTGGTCACCAGCGGCTGGCTCGATTTGAGGTCGAACGCGTAGGCGGTCGTCTTGGTGGTCTCGGGTTGCGGCGGCTGCGCGGGCTTGACGGTGGTCACCAGGTAGACCGCCCGCATGTCGTCGTCGGCGCCCGTCAGCGCGCAGATGGCGCCGGTCAGGTTCTCGCCCGGCGCCACCGTCGGCAGGCCCGGCGTGACGTACTGCCCGGTCTTCGGGTCGAAAACCTTCGGGCGGATGTCGTCCAGCGCGGACTTGCCGGTGGAGTACTTCTCGGGGCAGCCGAAGTACGCCGTCCCGCCGTAGCTCTTCCAATCCTTCTCCAGCGGCCCCGTCACGGCGGCGGGCGGCGGGGCCGCGGCCGCGCTGCTCTTCGGGTGGGCCGTGGAGTTGGTGGGCGTCAGCGGCGGCGGGGAGGCGGTGTGCGAACACGCCGCGGCGGCAAGGCAGCTCAGCGAGAAGGCGAGGGCGCGCCGCGGCGCGACCACGACGCGGCCGACCGCCGGCCAGCGAAGAGCGCGCATGCAAAGACCCCCGTTACGTTCGTGTAACCAAGGAGCGTAGAGCCGGGCGAATGCGCCCGCGACTCGGGCGCGGGGCCGCGGCGGCGCTCACCGCGGCGCGCGCAGCCGCACCATCCGCGTCGTCGAGGTCTCGTCGAGTTCGACGACGTCCGACCGCGACCGCAGGAAATCGCTGAAAGACCGGAAACCCAGGGACCTTTCGCTGAACGACGGGTCCATGCGTTTCATCTGCGCCTTGACCGCGGAGTTGTGCAGCCAGTCGACGTCGTCGCGCTCCAAGCCGATCTGCAGCGCGCGCGTCAGTAGCGCTGTGGCGTCCGCCTGGGGGTCCGCCGCGTCGTCGGGCTCGGCCTCCTTCGAACGCGCGCCGCGCGGCTTCGCGGCGCCGGGCTCGGCCGCGGGCTCGCCCTCCAGCGCGGGAACGCCGGGCAGCGCGTCGTAGACGACGAACTCGTCGCAGGCGGCCGCCAGCGCCCGGCTCGACGCGCCGGCCACCCCGATGCCCACCACGTAGCGGCCCAGCCGCTTGCAGCGCTGGGCGAGCGGGATGTAATCCGAGTCGCCGGCCACCACGACCACGTGCGTCAAATCGGGCAACCGGAACATGTCCTCCACCGCGTCGACGGCCAGCCGGATGTCGGCGCCGTTCTTGCCGTAGGCCGCCGCGGGAAACAGCTGCACCAGGTCGACGGCCCGCGCCACCAGCTGGTGCCGATAACCCGCGTTGACCTCGGCCGACCAGTCCGCGTACGCGCGGGTCAGCACCAGGGTCCCGAACGACGACGCGAAGTCCAGGATCGCCGCGACGTCGACCGTGGCGCGCCCTAGCCGTTCGGGGAACTGCTCGAGGCCCTTGGCCTTGTCCCGCTGGAACGAATTGCGGCCGTTGACCTGGTCGTATCGCGAAATGACGATGTTGTCGAAGTCGAGGTACACCGCCACGCGGGCGGCAACGGGCTCGGTCACGTTCTCATCATGGCCGAGGTGTGCCCGCGGTCACCACGCCCCGCTGGACGAACGAAAGCCACAGGCCTGAGCCCGCCAATCCGGGGTATCCAAGACCCATGAGCGAGCTGAAGTTCCTCGAACTGCATGGTGACCGCGTCGCCTACCGCGACGAAGGGGCCGGTGACGCGGTGCTGCTGATCCACGGCATGGCCGGCAGCTCCGAGACGTGGCGATCCGTCATCCCGCGGCTGTCGAAGAAGTTCCGGGTGATCGCCCCGGACCTCCTCGGCCACGGCGAGTCCGCGAAGCCGCGTGGCGACTACTCGCTGGGCGCGTTCGCCGTCTGGTTGCGCGATTTCCTCGACGAACTCGGGGTCGGGCAGGCCACCCTGGTCGGCCAGTCGCTGGGTGGCGGCGTCGCGATGCAGTTCGTCTACCAGCATCCCGACTACGCCAAGCGGCTGGTGCTGATCAGCAGCGGCGGCCTGGGCCCCGACGTCGGCCTGGTGTTGCGGCTGTTGTCGGCGCCCGGCGCGGAGCTGGTGCTGCCGATCATCGCGCCCAAGCCGGTGCTCAGTGTCGGCAACACGTTGCGGTCGTGGCTGCGCAGCGCCGGCATCCACTCGCCGCGCGGGGCGGAGCTGTGGAGCGCCTACTCGTCGCTGTCGGACCGCGAGACCCGCCAGTCCTTCCTCAAGACCCTGCGGTCGGTGGTCGACTACCGCGGCCAGGCGGTCAGCGCGCTGAGCAGGCTGCGGCTGCGCGAAGAACTGCCGGTCATGGCGATCTGGGGCGACCGGGACGGCATCATTCCCGTCGAGCACGCCTACGCCGCCCGCGAGGTGCGCGAGGACAGCAGGCTCGAGGTGCTGCCGGGCGTCGGCCACTTCCCGCAGGTCGAAGCGCCCAACGAGGTCGTCGACCTGATCGAGGACTTCATCGAGACCTGCGAACGCCGCGACGCCGGCAGCCCGCAACCCGCTCCGTGACCGCCTGACTCAGCCCGCCGAGCGGCTGGGCTGCCGAAGGCTCTCCCGCCCCCCGAGATGCGCGGACGCGGTGACGACGGCCCGTTCGATCTGCCGCAACGAATGCACGGCGGTGAGAAAGCGCCGGGTGTCGAGTTCGTCGCCGTCGAGCGCCTCGCGGTGCCGCGCCACGGCCTCCGCCGCATCCAGCGCGTCGGTCGCGGTGTCGACGGTCTGGCCGTGCGCGCCGTCGATGATGGCGATCAGGACCTCGATGTTGCGGCGGGTGTGGGTCGCGGCCGCCGCGAAGGAGTCGGCCAATTCCCGGGAACCGCCCGAATCGCCGAGTTGCTCGCTGCTCAACGCCAGCGTCCGGCCGTACCGGTCACAGGCGGTGAACAGACGCAGCCCGCGGCGGATGTTGCGTCGGCCCGCGAAGCCGGCGACCCCGGCGAGCAGCGGCTTGGCCGTGACCCGGAACTGCTGCAGGGCGCGGTCCAGCTCCCGCGCCTGCTCGGTGGGGTTGGTGCCGGCGCCGTGGCCGCAGATCCGCTCGGCCGCGACGTCGATCAGCGTGGACAAGGCGGTCAGGTAGTCGCGGGTGTCGTGGCGGATGGCCGTCCTGGTGTTGGTCGGCAGCACCAGAATGGCGGCGGCCACCCCGATGACCGCCCCGAGCGCGGTCTCCTCGATGCGCAGCAGCAGCACGCCGAAGCTGAACTCCCCGAGCAGGCCGTAGAGCAGCGCCAGCATCGTGGTGATCCAGAACGTCATCAGGCTGTAGGTGACCGTCATGAAGTAGAAGGCGCAGAACAGGCAGACGAACACCATGGCGAGCGAGCCCAGCGTGTTCCCGGCGAACAGGGTGGCCACCAAGATGCCGCACGGGACCCCCAGCAGGGTGCCCAGCAGCCGCTGCCAGCCCTTGGTCAGGGTCTCGCCCCACGAGTTCGTCCCGGCGAAGATGACGAACGCCGCGATCACCGCCCAGTACCAGCGCGCGGGGGACACCAGCTCACCCGCGACGATGGCGAACGACGCGGCGACGGCGACCTGAATCGCCTGCCGCGTGGTCGGCAGAAGCCCCTGCCGGCCGGGCTCGACGTCCTCGACGGGCGCGTCGGCGGGCGACGCCGCCGGCACCTCATCGGCCGCCGCGGGAACGGGCAGCTCGCCGGTGGCGGCGCGTTCGACGATGGCCCGCACGTCGGCCGTCGCCCGGGCCGCGTTGATGATCGCCAGCGCGACCCGCCGCACGGCCGCCGCGGCGCGGTCGTCCGAGCCGGCGGGCAGCCGGTCGAGAATGCCCTGCGCCTGGTTGGCGGCCTGGCGCAGCCCCGGCGGCTGCGGGAGCCGAATCGCGCGGGCCAGCTGCGTCAGCGCCGCGACGATCGCCGCCCGGGTCTCCGCCGGGATCTCCCCGGCGACGGCGGCCACCTGCCGGCCCGACGTCGCAACCCACCCGACGGACAGCTCGGCGTCGAACAGCCAGGGCGTCAGCTGCTCGACGGTAACCCCCGGCCACAGATCACCCGGGTCGGCCTTGTCCTCGATCTGACCGAGCACCATCAGCGCCGTCTCGTTGAGCTGGTTGGTGCGCCGCCCCAGCCGGCGACGGCGCCTGTCGTCGAGGCGGCCGGTGCGCACCGCCTCGGCGGCGGTGTCGACCACGATCGCCATCCGCGCCCGCAACGCGCGGATGGTCGCGCCCAGCACCCGCTCGGGCCGGTCGGGCAGCACGTAACTGCTCATCAGGAAGGTGCACACGGTGCCCACCGCGACCGCCCCGATCATCCACGGCAGCTCGGACAGGCGGGCCCGCAGGTACAGGGTGAAGAAGTACGCCATGAAGGCGACCATCCCCAGCGCCCGGCCGCGAGGGCCGTACCGGCGGATGTACACCGCCGCGAACACGACGACCACGAACGTGACGTCAGCGGCCAGCGGATGCGCCGCGAGCAGCGCGGCGGCGGTGATCGACGCGGCGGCGGGCAGCGGCAGCAGTGCCATCGTGATCCGCTGCTGGCGGGGGTCCGGCTCGTTGACCGAGCGCGACGCGACCATGGTGATGACCACCCCCAGCAGCGCCACCGTGAGCGGCTGCCCCGTCGCCCGGGTCAGCACGAACAGCGCGGCCAGCGAACACCCCAGCGCGGCCGTCGTCCGGGTCGCCATCCGCAGGCGCAGCAACCCCGGGTCGGAACCCACCCACCGGTTGCGGGCTTTTTCGATGAACTCGGCTATCGGACGACCCCCCTCGTGATCGGACACCCCATGGTTACCCGAAGTGCTGTGCGGCGACCAAGCTAGTCTTCGACATCGTGACCCCGCCGACCCGGGCGAAGCTGGCCGATGGCCGTGACCTGCTCTTCTTCGCCCTGCCCGGCCGCCACCCGCAGCCGGTCGCGGACCGCAGGCCGCTGCCGCCGCGGCAGGCGCAGCGGTCCGAGTTGCGGTTCGACGCCAGCACCGGCCAATGGGTGATCATCGCGGCGCTGCGCCAGGACCGCACCTACAAGCCGCCGCGCGAGCAGTGCCCGCTGTGCCCCGACCCGACCGGCCTGATCGGTGAGGTGCCCGCGCCCGACTACGACGTCGCGGTCTTCGAGAACCGGTTCCCCAGCCTGTCCGGGACCGGGGTCGCGGCGCCGCCGCCGGGAGTCTTCGCCTGCGCCCCCGGCGCCGGCCGCACCGAAGTGATCTGCTTCTCCAGCCGACACACGGGTTCCTTCGCCGAGCTGGAGCCGCGGCACGCGCGGCTGGTGGTCGAGGCGTGGCGGCACCGCACCCGCGAGCTGATGGCCACCCCGGGCATCGAGCAGGTGTTCTGTTTCGAGAACCGCGGCGAGGACATCGGGGTGACGCTGACCCACCCGCACGGCCAGATCTACGGCTATCCGTTCCTGACGCCGCGCACCGCGGTCATGCTCGAGCAGGCGCGGCTGCACCGGGAGCGCCACGGCACCAACCTGTTCGCCGACCTGCTGGCGCGCGAGGTCGCCGACGGTGGCCGCATCGTCGCGCGCGGGGCGTCGGTCACCGCATTCGTGCCGTTCGCGGCGCGCTGGCCGGTCGAGGTGCACATCTACCCCAACCGGTTCGTGCGCAACCTGTCCGACCTCGGCGAGGGCGAGGTCGACGACTTCGTCGCCACCTACCTCGACGTGCTGCGACGGTTCGACCGGATGTACGCCGCGCCGCTGCCCTACATCGCGGCGCTACACCAATACGCGGACACCGAGGCGCAGGCCGACGGCTACTTCCACGTCGAGCTGATGTCGATCCGGCGCAGCGCCACCAAGCTCAAGTACCTGGCGGCGTCCGAGTCGGCGATGGACGCCTTCATCACCGACGTCACGCCCGAGGCGGTGGCTCAGCGGCTGCGCGAGCTGGCATGACGGTCCGGCACTCCGCACCCGGGCGCATCAACCTGATCGGGGAGCACACCGACTACAACCTGGGCTTCGCCCTGCCCATCGCGCTGCCCCAGCGCACCACGGCCGCCTTCACCCCCGACGCGAGCGGCGCGCTGACCGCTACCAGTGATCGCGCCGACGGCGCGATGCGCATTCCCCTCGACACCGCCCCCGGCGCGGTGACCGGCTGGGCCGCCTACGTGGCCGGCGTGGTGTGGGCGCTGCGCGAGGCGGGCCACGCCGTCCCGGGCGGCGCCTTGGCGATCACCAGCGACGTGCCCATGGGTTCGGGGCTGTCCTCCTCGGCGGCGCTGGAATGCGCGGTGCTCGGCGCGCTGCTGTCCGCCGCCGGGCTGCGCCTCGATGCCACCGAACAGGCGCGGCTGGCCCAGCGCGCCGAGAACGAGTACGTGGGCGCGCCGACGGGCCTGCTCGACCAGCTCGCCGCGGTCTTCGGCGAGCCCGCGACCGCGCTGCTGATCGACTTCCGAGACCTCAGCGTCGCGCCGGTGCGCTTCGACCCGGACACCGCGGGCGTCGCGCTGCTGCTGATCGACTCCCGGGCGCCGCACGCGCATGCCGGCGGCGAGTACGCGGCGCGGCGCGCCTCGTGCGAGCGGGCGGCCGCCGACGTGGGAGTGTCGTCGCTGCGCGAGGCCCAGGACCGCGGGCCGGCCGCCCTCGCCGCGGTGCGCGACGCGCTCGACGCCCGTCGCGCCCGGCACGTGCTGAGCGAGAACGCCAGGGTGCTGGATTGCGTTGCCGCGCTGGAACGGTCCGACTTCGCCGAAGTGGGCCGGATCTTCTCCGCCTCACATGCATCGATGCGCGACGACTTCGGCATCACCACCGGGCAGATCGACCTGATCGCCGAGAGCGCGGTGCGTGCCGGTGCGCTGGGCGCCCGGATGACCGGCGGCGGCTTCGGCGGCTGCGTGATCGCCCTGGCGCCCGCCGACCGGGCGGACGCCGTCGCCGCGGGGGTGCGTCGGGCCGCCGAGGACGCCGGGTTTGCGCGGCCGGTCATCGGGCGGACCCGCGCGTCCGCGGGCGCGGGGCCGTAGCCCGCCGTTTATCCAACGAAAGCTGTGATTTCGCCGGCCTTCAGTTGTAACGTTACGCATATGAGGGGGATTCTCTGCGCAGTGTGCGGCACCGGTTTCGCCGGGCGGTCCGACGCCGTGTACTGCTCATCGGCGTGCCGGCAGAAGGCGCACCGCGCCAGGACGGCGCGACGCGTCAACGCGCTGCGCGAGCGCGTCGGGCAAACACCCGGTGCCGCCCGGGAAAGGGCGGAGGCCACTCGCGAGTTGCAGCGCTCCGCCGCCCGCTCCATCGAGCGGGCGCGTCAGCAACTCGACCGGTCCCGCCAGCTGTTCCAGGTCTCCGAGCGGCGGCTGCAGGAAAGCGACGCGTTGCGGCGACGCACGCCGCCGCCCGAGCCGACGGTCGAACCTCCCAACGCCTCCGCGGAGCGTGCGCCATGGCGTGGCAACTAGACGGCCAGGCGGCCGCGATCGAAAAGGCGCTCGCCGGCGGCACGCCGCAGCGCGCCGGCTGGTTCCGGTTCTACTTCGCCGACCAGCGCTGGGAGTGGTCCGAGCAGGTGCAGCGCATGCACGGGTACGAACCCGGGACGGTGACGCCCACGACCGAGCTGGTGCTGGCCCACAAGCACCCCGCGGACCGGGCCCAGGTGGCGGCGAGCATCGACACCATGATCCGGCGCCGCCAACCGTTCAGCACGCGCCACCGCATCGTCGACACCCGCGGTAACACTCACCACGTCGTCGTGGTGGGTGACCAGTTCTGCGACGCGGACGACCAGGTGATCGGCACGCACGGCTTCTACATCGACGTCACGTCCACCAGCAGCCGCAAGCGTGAAGACGCGATCAGCACCAAGGTCGCCGAGATCGCCGAGCGGCGCGGCGCGATCGACCGGACCAAGGGGATGCTGATGCTGGTGTACGGCATCGACGAGGACGCCGCCTTCAACCTGCTCAAGTCGCTGTCGCAGGTGCGCAACCTGAAGCTGGGCGTGCTGGCCGAGCAGATCGGCCGGGATTTCGCCGAGCTGGGCAAGGACGCCGTCGGCGCCCGGTCCCTGTTCGATCAGCGGCTGCTCACCGCCCACTTGCGCGTCGCCGAGCAGCAGCCCGATCCCACCAGCGTCTGAGCTAGCCGATCGGGGTCAGCCGGACCGCGCCCAGGTGCAGCCGGTCGACCGCCTCGGCGAACTCCTCGCGGGACGGGATGCGCGGGTCGCGGAACGTCAGCCCGATCATCCGTTGGGCGCGCCGCAGGCCGTACGACTCGACGCAGCGCAGGTACAGGTCGGTGACCGCGGCGCGGTCGCCGACCAGCACGCCGCGCATCGCACGCGTGGCGCCGTCGTAGACCACCCGGGCCTCGGCGCCGTCGCGGAAATTCTGCTTCCACTGCGCGCCGGTCAGCGCGTAGAGGTGGCCGCCGATCAGGTGGGCGCTCACCGGAATCGAGAACGACCGGCCCGTCTTGCGCCCGGTGAAGCTCAGCACCATCAGCTGCCGGCGCGCCGGACCCGCCAGCGGGGTGCGCAGCAGGGCGCTCAACACCGGGTTGACCAGGCGCATCAGGGCCGACGGCGGGTGCCCGGGTTCGATCGCGTGGGACTGCTTCGCCATGCGCTCACCGTAGGACCATTCGCGCGGCGGGGCGCGCGATCAGACCATCTCGTTCTGGGTCAGCCAGCGCATCACCGGCCAGCCGACGAAGACGGGCAGCCAGCAGGTCAGCACCCGGTACAGCAGGACGGACGGCACCGCCGTCGCCGCGGGCACCCCGAAGGCGGCGAGCCCACCGATCAGCGCCGCCTCGACCGCCCCGACCCCACCCGGCGTCGGGGCGGCCGAGGCCAGCGTCCCGCCGACCATCGTGACCACGGTGACCGCGACGAACGTGGTGCCGCCGCCGAAGGCCTCGACACTGGCCCACAGGGCCAGCGCGGCCCCCAGCGTCGTTCCG
>NZ_LZKC01000048.1:0-16516 GCF_001672685.1 Mycobacterium sp. E2462 | reverse complement strand
GTGAGATCCCTGAGCTCGGCGTTGCTTTCCTTCGGGCTCTTGGTCGCTGCGTCGACCGGCATGCCGCCCGTCGCCGCCGCCGCCCCCGAACCCGATGCCGGGCAAACCCCGGGCCCGACCCCGCCCGCGGCGGCGCCGCAAGGGTGGGGGAGCTGTAGCCAATTCGTCAGCGACACAAGCGAAATCCCGTCGGCGCGGTGCGCGACGGTGCCGGTCCCCGTCGACTATGCGAACCCGGGCGGGGCGCAAGCCAAGCTGGCGGTGATCCGGGTGCCGGCCACCGGGCCACGGATCGGCTCGCTGCTGATCAATCCCGGCGGGCCCGGCGGGTCGGCGGTCGACATGGTCGCCGGCATGGCCGCCGACCCCAACGGCGCCGCGATCCGGCGCAACTTCGACCTGGTCGGCTTCGACCCGCGCGGCGTCGGGCACTCGACCCCGGCGCTGCGCTGCCGCACGGACGCCGAGTTCGACGCGTACCGCCGCGAACCGATGGTGGACTACAGCCCCGCCGGCGTCACCCATATCGAAGCGCTCTACCGCCAGTTGGCGCAGCAGTGCGTCAACCGGATGGGCGCACCGTTTCTGGCCAACGTCGGCACCTCCTCGGTCGCCCGCGACATGGACGCCGTGCGACAGGCATTGGGCGAGAACCAGATCAACTACCTCGGCTACAGCTACGGCACCGAACTGGGCACCGCCTACCTGGAGCGCTACGGCGAGCACGTGCGCACGATGGTCCTCGACGGCGCGATCGACCCCACCGTCGGCCCGGTCGACGAGAACATCCGGCAGATGGCCGGCTTCCAGACGGCGTTCAACGACTACGCCGCCGACTGCGCCCGCAGCCCGGGCTGCCCGTTGGGCACCGACCCGGCACAGTTCGTGAACCGCTACCACGCCCTAGTCGACCCGTTGGTCGCCAGGCCCGGCCGCACGTCCGACCCGCGGGGCCTGAGCTATGCCGACGCGACCACCGGCACCATCAACGCGCTGTACACGCCGGCCCACTGGAAATACCTGACCAGTGGGCTGCTCGGCCTGCAGCGCAAGACCGACGCGGGCGACCTGCTGGCGCTCGCCGACGACTACGAGGGCCGCGACCGCAACGGGCACTACGGCAACGACCAGGACGCGTTCAACGGCATCCGCTGCGTCGACGCCCCCACGCCGACGGATCCGGCGACCTGGGTGAGCGCCGATCAGCGGATCCGGCAGGCCGCGCCGTTCCTGAGCTACGGGCAGTTCACCGGCAACGCCCCCCGCGACCTGTGCGCGCTGTGGCCGGTGCCGGCGACCTCGACCCCGCACGCCGCCGCGCCGGTGGCGGCGGGCAAGGTGGTCGTCGTCTCGACCACCCACGACCCGGCGACCCCGTATCAGGCGGGGGTGAACCTGGCCCGCCAGCTGGGCGGCCCGCTGATCACCTACGACGGGACGCAGCACACCGCGGTGTTCAACGGCAACCAGTGCGTCGACGCGGCCGTGGTGCGCTATCTGGTCACGACGACCATGCCGCCGGCGTCCTACAGCTGCCACCCCTGACGCCGCGCGTTCCGCCCGTCACGGCGAGAGCTGCACGTGGCCCCGCGGCGGCCGGGGAGGCGGCGGTGGCGCGGGCGCCGGACCCGGGTCTCCCGGCGCGGGCCCGTCCTGCCCCGGCGCGGGTCCCGCCTGCTGCGGCGGGGGCTTGTCCTGCTGTTTCGGCGGGGCCTGCGGCTGTTGCGCCTTCGGCGGCGGTGCGGCGACGGGCGGCATGCCGGTCGACGCAGCGACCAAGAGCCCGAAGGAAAGCAACGCCGAGCTCAGGGATCTCAGCCGCGACATGGCTGCCATCGTCGCAGCCGCCGGTTCCCGTGGCAGCGCGAAACGGTTACGCCTTGATCTCGGGCCCGCTCAGCACTTCGCGCCGCTCGGCGGCGTGTCGCCGCCGATCAGGTAGGCCGTGACGTAGTTGTCGATGCAGCTGTCGCCCTGGAACACCACGGTGTGTTGGGTGCCGTCGAAGGTGAGCAGCGAGCTGCGCAGCTGGCTGGCCAGGTCGACTCCCGCCTTGTACGGCGTCGCGGGGTCGTGCGTGGTCGACACCACGACCGTCGGGGCCAGCCCGGGCGCGGAGATGCTGTGCGGCTTGCTGGTCGCCGGCACCGGCCAGAACGCGCAGGTGCCCAGGGGCGCGTCACCGGTGAACTGCCCGTAGCTCATGAAGGGCGCAATCTCCCGCGAACGGCGGTCCTCGTCGATCACCTTGGCGCGGTCGGTGATCGCCGGCTGGTCGACGCAGTTGATCGCCACCCGAGCGTCGGTCGCGTTGGTGTAGTGCCCGTGCGAGTCGCGCCGCATGTACATGTCGGCCAGCGCCAACAGCGTGTCGCCGTGGTGCTCGGTCAGCTCGGTCAGGCCGTCGGTCAGATGGCGCCACAGCCCCGGGGAGTACAGCGCCATGATGGTGCCGACGATCGCGTCGCTGTAGCTGAGCCCTCGGGGGTCGTTGGTCGGCGTCGGCCGGCCGACCATCGGGTTGTTCGGGTCGACCATCGGGTCGACCAGGCTGTGGTAGACGTCGACGGCCTTGGCGGGGTCGGTGCCCAACGGGCAGGTCGGCTGCTTGGCGCAGTCGGCGGCGTAGTCGTTGAACGCATCCTGAAAACCCTTGGCCTGCCGCAGGTCCGCCTCGATCGGGTCGGCGTTGGGGTCGACGGCGCCGTCGAGGATCATCGCCCGGACGTGCTGCGGGTAGGCCTCGGCGTACGCCGAGCCGATCCGGGTCCCGTAGGAGTAACCCAGGTAGGTCAGCTTGTCGTCGCCCAGCGCCGCCCGGATGCTGTCGAGGTCGCGCGCGACGTTGACGGTGCCGATGTTGGCCAGGAAGCTTTTGCCCATCTTGTCCACGCAGCGGCCGACGAACTGCTTGGTCTCGTCCTCCATGTGCGCGACGCCCGCCGGGCTGTAGTCGACGTTGGGTTCGGTCCGCAGCCGGTCGTTGTCGGCGTCGGAGTTGCACCAGACGGCCGGGCGCGACAGCCCGACCCCGCGCGGGTCGAACCCGACCAGGTCGAACCGCTCGCGGACCCGTTTCGGCAACGACTGCACGACGCTCACGGCGGCTTCCAGGCCGGACTCGCCGGGGCCGCCCGGGTTGATCACCAGCGAACCGATCTTGTCGCCGGTCGCCGGGAACCGGATCATCGCCAGCGTCGCCACGTCACCGTCGCGGTGGTCGTAGTCGACGGGCACGGCCAGGCGCCCGCACATGGCGCCGGGCGGGATCTTGGCCTTGGGGTTGTTCGTCCGGCACGGAGTCCACTCCACGGCCTGGCCCAGCTTCGGCCCGGCCATCACGGCGCGGCCGACGACGACGCGAAGGCACCCCGCCAGCAGCAGCGCGACGCCGGCGATCGCGGTCGAGATCAGCAACGTGCGCGCGACCGTGTCGCGACGAGGAAGCCCCATGCCAACACATGCTGCCAGAGGAAACCTGAGATCATGATGAGCGGCGCCGCCGCCCGGCTACCGCGTCACCGCCAGCAGCTCTTCCATCCCCACCGCGAATTCGTCGGCCAATTCCCAAAGATCGGGCACCAAATCCGGGCACGAGACGAGCCCGATGTCCAACTTGCCCTGCAACGACATCGCGGTGATGTTGAGCCCCGAGCCGTGGAATATCGGGCCCAGCGGATACATCGCCTTCACCTCGCAACCCAGCATGTACAGCGGGACCTGCGGGCCCGGCACGTTGGACACCACCAGGTTGTGCACCGGCAGGCTGTCGGTGAAGCGGGTTCTGGCGTAGAGCCGCATCGCGATGCCGAAGACGGCCGGCGCGGCGAACTGCGACCAGTCCTGCAGCAGCGACGCGCCGATCGCCGAACTGTGTTCCTTGGCAACGGCGTTCGCCTCCGCGATGGCCTGCAACCGCTGCGCCGGGTCGGCGATCTCGGTGTGCAGGCTGGCGAACATGGCCGACACCTGGTTGCGGCCCGGCCGGTCGGATTTGCCGTGCACCGACACCGGGACCGAGGCCACCAGGGACGAGCTCGGCAGCGCGTGGCGTTCGAGCAGGTATTGGCGCAGCGCGCCGGAAACCAGGGCCATCACGACGTCGTTGACTTTGACGCCGAAATGGTCCTTCACCGTTTTGACGTCCTGCAATTCCAATTCGGCGTACGCGACATTGCGGCGGTCGGTGATCTTGGCGTTGAACGCGGTGGGCGGCGCCGCGAACGGGCGGGCCATGGTCAGCCCGTCGCGCGCCCGCCGCAGCGTCGCGAACACCGAGGAGACCGTGTCGGGCACCACGCTGGCCAGGTGCAGCGGCCGCCTAGCGAACCGGACCAGCCCGCCGGCGGCGATCTGCCACCCGCTGCCCCCGCCCACACCGCCGGCCGGGCCCGGGGCGGGGGCGTCGGCCTCGGTGCCGCACAGCCTGGACATGAGGCTCGCGCCGGTGACGCCGTCGACCCCGGCGTGGTGCACCTTGGTCATCACGGCGACCCGGCCGTCGGCGCGGCGGCAGTCGGTGCCCGCGACGCCCTCGATCACCCACATCTCCCACAACGGCCAGCGACGCTCCAGCGGCTCCTGGGCGATGTGGCCGCAGATCTCCGACAGCTCGGCGCGCCCGCCCGGGGCGGGCGCCGCGATGCGGTGCAGGTGGCGGTCCAGATCGAAACCCTCGTCGTCCACCCAGACGGGGTGGTCGAGGTTGAGCGGACTGTCCGCGAGCTTCTCGCGGAACTCCGGGATGGCGCGGATGCGCGCCGACAGCGCCTCGCGCAGCCGGTCGAAGCTGTATCCGCCGGGCATGGTCGAGGTGTCCAACTCGACGATCGAGCACACGTGCATGGGCTGCGACGGGCTCTCCAGGTAGAGGAAGCTGGCGTCGAGTCCGCTGAGTCGCTGCATTCCAGGCATGGTATGTGTCACACCGAGGCGCCGGTGCACCCGCGCGGCAGAGGTGGCAGAATGGACCGGTCAGCCGAACCCGGGGACCCGACGGGCGCGAGAGCCAGGGCCACGAGGATCGAAACGACCACCGCAAGGGACAACGATGTCTGAGCTCAACGTTTACGGTGCACCGGCGGCGCAAGCCCAGCCGCGCACCAAGATTCGCACCCATCATCTGCACAAGATGAAGGCCGAGGGCCACAAGTGGGCCATGCTCACGGCCTACGACTATTCGACCGCCCGGATCTTCGACGAGGCCGGCATCCCGGTGCTGCTCGTCGGCGACTCGGCGGCCAACGTGGTGTACGGCTACGACACCACCGTGCCCGTCTCGATCGACGAGCTGATCCCGCTGGTGCGCGGCGTGGTCCGCGGCGCGCCGCACGCCCTGGTGGTCGCGGACCTGCCGTTCGGCAGCTACGAGGCCGGGCCCGCCGCCGCGCTGGCCGCCGCCACCCGCTTCATGAAGGAAGGCGGCGCGCACGCCGTCAAACTCGAAGGCGGCGAGCGGGTGGCCGAGCAGATCGCCTGCCTGAGCGCGGCCGGCATCCCCGTGATGGCGCACATCGGCTTCACCCCGCAGAGCGTCAACAGCCTCGGCGGCTTCCGGGTGCAGGGCCGGGGCGACGCCGCGGAGCAGACCATCGCCGACGCGATCGCCGTCGCGGAGGCCGGCGCCTTCTCGGTCGTCATGGAGATGGTGCCCGCCGAGCTGGCCACCCAGATCACCGGCAAGCTGACCATCCCGACGATCGGCATCGGCGCCGGCCCCAACTGCGACGCGCAGGTCCTGGTGTGGCAGGACATGGCCGGCATGAGCGGCGGCAAGACCGCCCGCTTTGTCAAGCGGTTCGCCGACGTCGGCGAACAACTGCGCCGGGCCGCGTCGCAGTACGCGCAAGAGGTGGCCGAAGGGTCGTTCCCCGCCGAGGAGCACTGCTTCTGACCCACTGTCGGCCGTGTCGCGCCGACACGCCGACCACCTGAAACCCGTTGCGGGCCAGCGCTGTACGATCGAACTCGGATGCGGCCGGACTCCGAGAGCAGGGTGGGCATATCGACCGGGGGATTTCTGGCGACTCGATGCGCCGTCGGACGGCGCTGATGTTGCCGCTGCTGCTGGCAGGAGGCACTGCCATGGCGCGAGCTCCGCGCGCGGCCGCCGAACCACCGCACACCTCGCCGCAATCCAGCAGGTGGTCGCCCGAGCGCGCCAACCGCTGGTATGAGACGCAGGGCTGGCTCGTCGGCGCCAACTACATCACCTCCAGCGCCATCAACCAACTGGAGATGTTCCAGCCCGACACCTTCGACCCCGGGCGCATCGAGACCGAGCTGGGGTGGGCCCGCGCCAACGGCCTGAACGCGATCCGGGTGTTCCTGCACGACCTGTTGTGGGCGTCCGACAGCCGAGGCTTTTCGGCCCGCCTGGCGCAGTTCGTCGATATCGCCGCACGCCACGGCATCAAGCCACTGCTCGTGCTGTTCGACTCGTGCTGGGACCCGTTCCCGCAGGCCGGCCCGCAACGCCCGCCGCGGCCCGGCGTGCACAACTCCGGATGGGTGCAGAGCCCGGGCGCGGCGCGGCTGGACGACCGCGATTACCTGCCCACCCTGCGCGCCTACGTCACCGGCGTCCTCACCCAATTCCGCGGCGACGACCGCATTTTGGGATGGGACCTGTGGAACGAGCCCGACAACCCCTCGGAGTACTACGCGTCGGCGGAACGCAAGGACAAGCTGGACCTGGTCGCGGACCTGCTGCCGCAGGTCTTCGGGTGGGCCAGGGCCGTCGACCCCCGACAGCCGTTGACCAGCGGCGTCTGGCAGGGCGAGTGGGCCGACCCCGGCCGCCGCAGCGTCATCAGCGGGATCCAGTTGGACAACTCCGACATCCTCACGTTCCACTGCTACGGCAGGCCCGCCGACTTCCAGAACCGCATCGCCGAGCTGACGCCGCTGGGCCGCCCGATCATCTGCACCGAGTACATGGCCCGCCCGTTGGGCAGCACCGTGGGCGACATCTTGCCGATCGCCAAGCGCGCCAACGTCGGCGCATTCAACTGGGGCCTGGTCGCGGGGAAGACGCAGACGTACTTCCCGTGGGACTCCTGGGAGCATCCCGATCCCGCGATGCCCAAGGACTGGTTCCACGACCTGTTGTTGCCCGACGGCCGGCCCTACCGGGACGCCGAGATGGAGACGGTGCTGCAGCTGGGCGACCTGGCGATGTACCTCACCGCGCCGCCGCCCGGCTGACACCCGCGGCGCCGCGCGCAACGGTGCGGCGGCCCCGTCACTTCGGTGTGGCAGGCTATGGGAGCCCTTCCCGACCCCCCGACGTTCATGGCCGCGGCGACGCGCCCGCAACGGAGATCACATGCCTGCAAAAGCGCCGCGAACCTCGCGCCACCTCGAGGTTGAGCGCAAGTTCGACGTCGTCGAATCGACCGTCTCGCCCTCCTTCGAGGGCATTGCCGCGGTCGCCCGCGTGGAGAAGTTGCCGGCGGAGCACTTGGACGCGACGTACTTCGACACGCCCGGGGAAGACCTGGCGCGCAACAAGATCACGCTGCGCCGCCGCACCGGCGGCCACGACGCGGGGTGGCACCTGAAGTTGCCCGCGGGCCCCGAGGCCCGCACCGAGGTGCGGGCTCCGCTGGACGCGTCGGGCCCCGGCGGGGACGATTCGGTGCCCGACGAGCTTGCCGACGTCGTGCTGGCGATCGTTCGCGACCGCCCCCTGCAGCCGGTCGCGCGCATCACCACGCTGCGCGAGAACCAGGTGCTCTACGGCGCGGGCGGCGCCGCGCTGGCCGAGTTCAGCAACGACCACGTCACCGCCTGGTCGGCGCGCACCACCGAGGACTCCGACCTCGAGCCCACGCAGCAGGAGTGGCGCGAGTGGGAGTTGGAACTGGTGGAGTCCGACGGCGACCCCGACACCGCGCTGCTGGACCGGCTGAGCAACCGGCTGCTCGACGCGGGCGCCGCCCCCGCCGGGCACGGCTCCAAGCTGGCCCGGGTGTTGGGCACCACCGCCGCGCCCACGGCGGCCGCGCCGGCATCGGACAACCCGTTGCAGCGCGCAGTGGCCGAGCAGGTGCGCGAGCTGTTGGTGTGGGACCGCGCCGTGCGCGCCGACGCCTACGACTCCATCCATCAGATGCGGGTCACCACCCGCAAGTTGCGCAGCCTGCTGCGTGACTACCAGGACGCCTACGGCCTGCCCGACGACGGCTGGGCGCTGGACGAGCTGCGGGAGCTCGCCGCCATCCTGGGGGTGGCGCGCGACGCCGAGGTGCTCGCGGAGCGCTACGAACGCCAATTGAACGGCCTGGCACCGGAGTTGGTGCGGGGACCGATCTGGGAGCGGCTCGTCGGGGGTGCCCGCCGCCGTTACCAGACGGGGTGGCGCCGGTCGTTGATCGCGATGCGGTCGCAGCGGTATTTCCGGCTGTTGGACGCGCTCGACGAGATCGTGGCCCAACCGCCCGGCGGCGTCGCCGGCGAGGAGGCGCCGCCGATCACCATCGACGCCGCGTACAAGAAGATCCGCAAGGCCACCAAGGCCGCCGCCCGGGTCGACGAGGAGCATCCGGACGACCAGCACGAGCGCGACGAGGCCATCCACCGAATTCGTAAACGCGCCAAGCGGCTTCGCTACACGGCTGCGGCCACCGGCGCGGGCAAGGTGTCCGAACAGGCCAAGGCCGTGCAGTCGCTGCTCGGCGATCACCAGGACAGCGTGGTCAGCAGCGAGCACCTGAGCCAGGAGGCCGAGGCCGCGCACGGCGCCGGCGAGGACACCTTCACCTACGGCCTGCTGTATCAACGCGAGGCCGACCTGGCCGACGCCCGCCGCCGCGAACTCGACGACGCGCTGCGCAAACTCGCCAAAGCGGTGCACAAGGCCTGAGGGCGGACGAGCTGGCCTGTAAGCCGGATTCTGTTCCGCGCCGCCGCGAACGGCGACGCGGCGGCGACCATCCATCTGGGCACTCCGTCGCCGGATGCCTCGAGCGGCCTACCCGCAGGCTCGGGCGAGCAACCCTCGAACGCCTGCGCGGCCGCACGTGCGGTGCGGCCTTCTTGGCCTTGCTTCGGGTGGGGTTTGCCGAGCCATCCCGGTCACCCGGGATGCTGGTGCGCTCTTACCGCACCGTTTCACCCTTACCACCGCGAGCGGTGGCGGTCTGTTTTCTGTGGCACTTTCCCGCGAGTCACCTCGGATTGCCGTTAGCAATCACCCTGCTCTGTGAAGTCCGGACTTTCCTCGAACCGCCTCGCGACGGCCCGCGGCCGCCCGGCCAACTCGTCCGCGACGAATCACGCTACTACCCGCCGGACCCTGGGGCCAGCAACGATCGCGCGCGCCGCTCTAGGGTGGATCGGGTGGACCGATGGCAGAAGCGCGTCGACGCCGGCGACTGGGACGCCGTCGCCGGCGAAATCGACGACCTGGGCGGGGCGTTGCTGCCGCAACTGATCACCCCGCGCGAAGCGGCCCGGCTGCGCACGCTCTACACCGACGACGGCCTGTTCCGCTCGACCGTCGACATGGCGCCCAAACGCTACGGCTCGGGGCAATACCGCTACTTCCACTCCCCCTATCCCGAACCGATCCAACAGCTCAAACAGGCCCTGTATCCCCGGTTGCTGCCGATCGCCAGGGACTGGTGGGACAGGCTCGGGCGTGCGGCGCCCTGGCCCGACGACCTCGACGACTGGCTGGCGGCCTGCCACGCCGCCGGCCAGGTGCGGTCCACCGCACTGATGCTGAAGTACGGCGCGGGCGACTGGAACGCGCTGCACCGCGACCTCTACGGCGACCTGGTCTTCCCCCTGCAGGTGGTGATCAACCTCAGCGACCCGGCGACCGACTACACCGGCGGCGAGTTCCTGCTCGTCGAGCAACGGCTGCGGGCCCAATCACGGGGACTGGCAACGCAATTGCCGCAAGGGCATGGCTACGTCTTCACCACCCGCGAACGCCCGGTGGTCTCGGCGCGCGGGTGGTCGGCCGCACCAGTGCGCCACGGTGTGTCGGTGGTCCGCTCCGGGGAGCGCTACGCCCTCGGGTTGATCTTCCACGACGCGGCGTAGCGATCAGCGGTCGCGGCGCAGCGCGATGACATTGTCGGGCACGACGACGGTCTCGCCGTTGACCACCGCCTCCCGATCCAGCGCGTCGGCGCGCACCCGCGTCCAGGAGGCGCCGTCCAGGCCCAGCGCCGCGATCACCTCGTCGATACCGGGGAACTCGTGGTGAGGTGCGCCCGCCGGCGCCGCGCCGTGGTCGACGATCAGCAGCAGCCCGCCCGCGGCCACGCGGTCGACCGCCCTGCGCAGCACCCCGTCGCGCTCCAGGCGCGCCGGTGAGTGCAGGTACTGCGCCGACACCAGGTCGAAAGTGCCGGCGGGGAAGGTTTCGTTGAGGTCGTGGCGCTGAAAGTCGATGCGGCCGGTCAGCTTTCGCTGTGCGGCGGTCTCGGCGGCACGGCACAGCGCGGTAGCCGAGACGTCGACCGCGACGACGTGCCAGCCGCGCTCGGCCAGCCAGAGCGCGTCCGCGCCCTCGCCGCAACCCAGGTCGAGGGCCCGCCCGGGGTCCAGGCCGGTGACCACCTCGGCCAATCGCGGATTGACCCGCCCGCTCCACACCCGGTCGGCGGACCGGTAGCGCTCCTCCCAAAAGGGCTCCGCTTCAGAGGTTCTGACTTCCGAACTGTCCATGCCCCCTAGCTTGCGGAGAACACGATCCGTTGCCAAGCTAATTTGCCATGGAGGCAAACAGCGGCGACATCGACTCCCTGGTACGGCGGCGGCTGCGGGAGCTGCGCACGCAACGCGGCCTCACCCTGCAGGAGGTGGGCGAGCGCGCCGGGATCGACGTCTCGACGCTGAGCCGGCTCGAATCCGGGAAACGACGGCTTGCGCTCGATCACCTCCCGCGACTGGCGCGGGCGCTCTCCGTCAGCACCGACGAGTTGCTGCAGGCCGCGCAGCCGCCCGACCCGCGGGTGCGCGGCGCGGCGCACAGCCATCACGGCGTCACGTATTGGCCGCTGACCCGCCAGGGCCCGGCGGGTGGACTGCACGCCTTCAAGATTCGCGTCAGCGCCCGGCGCCGCACTCCGCCCGCCGAGCTGCCGGTGCACGAAGGACAGGATTGGATGTACGTGTTGTCCGGTCGGCTGCGACTGGTCCTCGGGGACCGCGACTTCACCATCGAACCCGGCCAGGCCGTCGAGTTCTCGACGTGGACGCCGCACTGGTTCGGCGCGGTGGACGGGCCGGTGGAGGCCATCGTGATCTTCGGGCCGCACGGTGAACGGCTGCACCTGCACAGTTGAGACGGGCAGGGTCTACACACCTACACACCCGGCTGTGGGAGTTCTCGTCGGGGAGCTAGAGGTATGCCGTCTGGTTCACCAACCGCACCGAAGACGCACCGTCGGAATAGAATTCGGCGATGCTCAGCGACGCGAGGTCGAGGTGCAGCCGGTACAGGATGCCGGGCCCGGCGTCGAGCGCCTGTCGCAGCAGCATCTTGATCGGCGTCACGTGCGAGACGACCAGCACGGTGCTGCCCTGGTGTGCGGCGACGATCCGTTCGCGCACGCCCGTCACCCGGTCCGCCACCGCGTCGAAGCTCTCCCCGTCGGGGGGCGCGGTGCCGGTGTCGCGCAGCCAGCGGCGGTGCAGCTCCGGGTCGTGGGCGGCGGCCTCGGTGAAGGTCAGCCCCTCCCAGGCCCCGAAGTCGGTTTCGATGAGGTCGTCGTCCACGGTCACGTCCAACCCCAGCGCCTTGGCGGCGGCGGTCGCGGTGTCGTAGGCCCGCTGCAGCGGGGAAGACAACACCGCCGCGATGCCGCCGCGCTGCCCCAGATACCGCGCCGCGGCGTCGGCCTGCCGCCGGCCGATCTCGGTGAGCGCGGGGTTGCCGCGGCCCGAATACCGGCGCTCCACCGACAACGCGGTCTGCCCGTGCCGTAGCAGCAACAGCCTGGTCGGGGTGCCGCGGGCACCGGTCCAGCCCGGCGACTGCGCGGCGGGGGCTGCCAGTTCGGGTTCGGCGGCGGGCGCCGCGGGCTGTTCCACCGGGTCGTCGGCGGCGGCGTCCATGGCCTCGTTGGCCAACCGGTCGGCGTGCGAGTTGCGCTCCCGCGGAATCCAGCTATAGGTGATCCGGTCGAACCGCGACGCCAGCAGTCGAGCCTGGGCGTTCAGCTCGATCAGGTCGGGGTGTTTGACCTTCCAGCGTCCGGACATCTGTTCCACCAACAACTTCGAGTCCAGATACACCGCGGCCTCGGTCGCGCCCAGCCGCAGCGCGTCGTCCAAACCCGCGATCAGGCCGCGGTATTCGGCAACGTTGTTGGTGGCGCGGCCGATGGCCTGCTTGTTCTCGGCCAACACCGCGGCGCGGTCGGCCGTCCACACCACCGCGCCGTAGCCGGCGGGCCCGGGGTTGCCCCGCGAGCCGCCGTCGGCTTCGATGACCACCTTCACTGGTCGATCCCCTTGACGCGCAGCAAGATTGCGCCGCACTCCGGGCAGCGCACCACCTCGTCCTCGGGGGCGGCCGAGATGCGGGACATCTCGCCGCGGTCGATCTCGAGCCGGCAGGCCCCGCAACGGCGACCCTGCAGCGGCGCCGCGCCCGGGCCGCCGCCGGCGCGCTGGCGTTCGTACAGGGCCGCCAGCGCCGGATCCAGGGCGGCACTGAGCGATTCACGCCGTGCCGCGTGAGATCGCCGGGCCTCGCCGAGCTCGGCGATCGCGGCATCGACCGCCTGCCGCGCCGCGACCACCTGCGCCTGCAGCGCCTCCACCTCCGCCTGCCCGGCGGTCACCTGGGACTGCAGCTCCTCACGACGCTCCATGACCTCGAGCAGCGCATCCTCCAGGCTGGCCTGGCGCCGCTGCAGCGTGTCCAGTTCGTGCTGCAAGTCCGCGAGCTGCTTCGCGTCGACCGCCCCGCCCTGCAGCAGCGCCCGGTCGCGATCCTCACGCTGGCGCACCGAGTCGATCTCGGACTCGAAGCGCGACACCTCGGCGTCGACGTCCTCCAGCGCGATCCGCACCGCGCCCAACCGGTCGCCCGCGGTGGTGTATTCCTGCTGGACGCTGTCGTAGGCGGCCTGCTCGGGCAGGTGGGTGGACCGGTGCGTGATGCGCGCCAATTCGGCATCCAGCTTGGACAATTCCAGGAGTGAACGCTGCTGTGCGACTTCGGCTTTCATGACCGACCACCCCCGGTGTCGTTAGCTGGCTGACCCATGGTCCACGGGTCGGTGCGTAGGGTACACACCCGCACCGGCAGCGCCGCGCCGAACCGGGACCGCAGCAGCTCGGCGGCCTGTTCGCACCACGGGAATTCGGTGGCCCAGTGCGCCACGTCGATCAGGGCCACGTTCGACGACCGGGCGTGCTCGTCGGCGGGGTGGTGGCGCAGGTCGGCCGTGACGTAGGCCTGCACCCCGGCTCCCGCCGCGGCGGTCAGCAGCGAATCCCCGGCACCGCCGCACACGGCGACCCGCGACACCGACAGGTCTGGGTCGCCCGTCGCCCGCACACCCCACGCCGTCGCCGGCAACGCGGTGCTGACACGAAAGACGAAGTCGCGCAACGGCTCCGGGCGCTGCAGGGTGCCGATGCGGCCGAGCCCGGCATCGCTGGGCAGCGGCGCCATCGCGAAGACGTCGAACGCCGGCTCCTCGTACGGATGGGCGGCGCGCATCGCCGCCAGCACGGCGGACCGCAGCCGCGCCGGCGCCACCACCTCGAACCGGTCCTCGGCCAGCCGCTCGACGGCGCCGACGCTGCCCACCGCCGGGGACGCGCCCTCGTGCGGCAGAAACTGCCCGATGCCGCCCACGCTCCAGCTGCAGTGCGAGTAGTCGCCGATCTGGCCGGCACCCGCCTCGAACACCGCGGCCTGCACCGCTTCCGAGTTCTCGGCGGGCACGTAGATCACCCACTTGTCCAGCCCGGTCGGCGCCGGGCGCGGCTCGAGCGCGGCCTCGACCGTCAGCCCGAGCGCGCGGGCCAGCGCGTCCGACACACCCGGCGAGGCCGAGTCGGCGTTGGTGTGGGCGGTGAACAGCGAACGCCCGGAGCGGATCAGGCGGTGCACCAGGGCGCCCTTGGGCGTGTTGGCCGCGACGGTGTCGACGCCGCGCAACAACAACGGGTGATGCGCCAACAGCAGGGAACGCTCGGGGACCTCGTCGACGACGGCCGGCGTCGCGTCGACCGCGACGGTCACCGATTCCAGCACGTCGTCGGGGTCGCCGCAGACCAGGCCCACCGAATCCCACGACTCCGCGAGCCAAGGCGGGTACGCCTCGTCCAGCGCGGCGATCACGTCGGCCAGGCGGGCGCTCATCGGCGGCCCTCACCGGTGATCTCCGAGATCGCCCGGATGAGCAGCGGCCACTCACGGCGCACCGCGACCCGCAGATACCGCTCGTCCAACCCCACGAAGGTGTCGCAGCGGCGCACGGCGATCCCCCTGTCGCGCAGGCGTTCCCGAATCCGCACGGCGCCGGGTGTGCGGAACAACACGAAGGGGGCCCGGCCGTCGGTCACGTCGACGCCCACCGAGTGGAGGCCGGACACCATCTCGGCGCGCAGTTCGGCCAACCGCGCCGCCCCGGCCGCCGCCTCGGCCACGGCCTCGCGCGCGCAGCAGGCCGCGATCGCCGTCAGTTGCAGCGTCCCCACCGGCCAGTGCGCACGCTGAGCGGTCAACCGCGCCAACACATCCGGCGCGCCCAGCGCGTACCCCACCCGCAACCCGGCGAGCGCCCAGGTCTTGGTCAGGCTGCGCAACACCAGCACGTCGGGCAGCGATTCGCCGGCCACGCTGTGTGGCTCGCCGGGGATGGCGTCGGCGAACGCCTCGTCGACCACGAGGATCCGGCCGGGCCGGCGTAAGGCGAGGAGCTGCTCGCGCGTGTGCAGCACCGAGGTGGGGTTTGTCGGGTTGCCCACCACCACCAGGTCGGCGTCGTCGGGGACCGCGGCGCCGCCCAAGCCGAACGGCGGCGCCAGGACCACGTGGTGCACCGGCACCCGGGCCGCGGTCAAGGCGGCCGCCGGCTCGGTGAAGGCGGGCGCGAGCACCGCGGCACGCGACGGGCGCAGGTTGGCCAGCAAGGCGAACCCTTCGGCCGCGCCGGCCAGCGGTAGCACCTCCTCGCGCTCGCGGCCGTGCCGGGCCGCCACCGCGTCGCGGGCCCGGTTCACGTCGTCGGCGCTCGGATAGCGCGCCAGGTCCGAAAGCCGCTCCCCCAGCCGCTGCAGCAACCACTGCGGCGGCTCGCCGTGCCGGACGTTGACGGCGAAGTCGAGCATGCCGGGCGCGACGGCCTCGTCACCGTGGTAGCGGGCCGTCGGCGGGCTCAGGTTCAGACTCGCCATCCGAGAAACACTAGTGCCCGTCGGGCGGACGCCGTGCGGACCAGCCCGGGCCCCACGCGCGGTTACTGCTTGGCGACCTTGTCGGCGATCTGATTCGCCACCTTGACGGCTAAATCCGCGGGGTCTTTGCGCACCGCGACGACGTCGACGATCACGTTGTTGCGGACGGTCAGCGCGCGCTGGGCGCTGATGGTCATCGGCGTCGGCCCGCCGATGCTGACCGACGGCGTGACACTGAGGGTCCCGTTGCTGTTGGCGAACGGACCGACCTTCCACGACGATTCGGGGCCGTCCGCGGTGGCGGGCTGGTCGATCTGCCGGCTGGCGCAGGCCGGCCAGCGCTGCGCGGAGGCGTTGAAGAAGTCGCTGGCCTCCTTGGCCGAGGGGAACAGCACCAACGCCTGCCCCACCTCGACGTCCTGGTCGTTGCCCAGCGAGGTGGTGTCGTCGTCGCCGCTGACGGCGGTGTTGCCGCTGTTGGCGTAGACCGGCGCCTCGGCGGGCCCCAGGATGTAGTCGCATTCGTCGGGCAGTTTCACGGCTCCCGGGCCGGTCGCCTGCTTGGCGACGTCGTCTTGGAGCTTGTCGACGGTCACCTTGCTCTTCGTCCCGGTCACCCCGAACAGGGTGTCGATCTCGGCCGGCGTCAACAGCAGGCCCGCCAGTGCGGGCTGCGCGATGGGCGGCTTGGTGGACGTGGTCGTCGTGGTCGACGAGGAGGGCCCACCGTGGTTGCCGCCGCCGCAGGCAGCAACCACCGCTGCCGATGCGGCGACGACGATTGCGGCTGTGAATCGGCGCATGCAGTGACACCCTTCGAGTCGTCTTCGAGCCGCCCGGCTCCCGCGTATGGGCACGCGGCGGCCGTCGGAAAGAGTCGGTAAAGTCCCGTGGCGAACGGAGCATAACGTGGGACGCGGCGGCGCGCAGCAAATGCCTGGAGCGTTTACTGGCGTGTCGGTCGCCGGGCGGCGGGCGGGGTCCCGCGCGCGCCCGGCGGTGCCGTCGGCGCTGCCCGGTTGGATGCCCCGTCGAACGCCCGATCAACGCGTGTCGGCGATGGTCGAAGATCACCAGGCCCGCGCCGGGGCGCGCGTCGGTCTCCGGCGGGGTTGCCGCCGGGTTGGCGTGTGTCACC
>NZ_LZKC01000047.1:0-12417 GCF_001672685.1 Mycobacterium sp. E2462 | reverse complement strand
ACCGGGCCGGGACGACGTCGGACGGGGTCAGGCCCCCGCCACCGCGGCGCACGTGGGCGCTGATGCCGGCGAGCGCCTCGAACCACAGCCGGCTCAGCCGGGTGATCTGGGCCCGATCCACGGCCGACGGCGCCCACGTCCAGTGGGCGTGCAGTTGCGGGCCGCCGTCGAGGTCGGCGGTGCCGGCGTTGAGCTCGACGGTGTGCATCATCGGCATCGGCACCGCGGTGCTGACGCCGGTGGCCGAGGCGCCGTCGGCGCTGATCCGCCACAACGCGTCGGAGATCTCGGCCGCCGCGCCGCCGACGCGGCCCAGGTAGTTGAAGCCGATCGGCGGGTCGCCGCCCTCGAGGTCGACCTCCGGGTTCAGGTAGCGCAGCACGCCGTAGCTGAGCGGGTCCGGCACGGCCCGCAGCTGCTCCTTGACGGCCTTGATCACCTCGCCCAGCTCCGGCGCGCCGGCCGCGACCTGGGCCCAGCTCAACTCGCCGGCGCGCAGAGCGACCGGGTATTTGGTGGTGAACCAGCCGACGGTGCGGGACAGGTCGACGCCGGCGGCCAGCTCCTCGTGGCGGCCGTGGCCCTCGACGTCGATGCCGAGGGGCGCGCCCGGGGTGCCGAGCAGTTCGGACCAGGCCAGCGCGAAGGCGACGAGCAGGATGTCGTTGACCCCGGCGTGGAACGCCGCCGGCGCCTCGCCGAGCAGCGTGCGGGTGGTCTCGACGTCCAGCGTCACCGACAGGTGCTCGGCCGTCTCGTAGGTGTCGACGTCGGGGCGCACGGCGGGCAGCGCGGACGGCGTGGCCGCGATCCGCTGCCACGCGGCGGCCTGGTCGACCATCGCCGGGGCGCCGGCGCGCCCGGTCAGCAGCGTGGCCCACCGGCCGAACGACGTGCCGCCCGGGGGCAGCGCCACCGGCTGGCCGGCGAGGTGCTGGGCCCACGCGATGTTGAGGTCCTCGAGCAGGATGCGCCAGGACACGCCGTCGACGGCCAGGTGGTGCACGATGAGCACCAGCTGCCCGGTGGAGCGCACCCACAGCGCGCTGAGCATCACGCCACCCGCCGGGTTGAGCCGCGCCCGCGCCTCGAGGACGGCGTCGTCGGACAGCTCGTCGACGGTGTGCAGGCAGTCGCCGGCGGCCACCGCGCCGGCCTCCGGCACCTGCAGCGACCACTCCCCAGGCGCCCTCAGCACGCGCAGCCGCAGCATGGCGTGCCGGTCCAGCAGCGCCTGCAACACCGCCGTCACGGCGGCGTCGTCACCGGCGCCAACGCCGGCGGGGGCCTGCAGCACCATCGTCTGGTTGAACTCGTCGATCGGGCCGGGCACGCTTTCCAGCCAGCGGATGATGGGCGTCGCCGGGAACTCCCCGGTGCCCTCGTCGACGACGGCGTCGCCGTCGGCCGCCTGCACCACCCGAGCCAGCCGGGCCACCGTCTGCTCGACGAAGATGTCGCGGGTGCGGCAGGTCAGGCCGGCGGCCCGCGCGCGGGTCACCACCTGCATCGACGAGATGCTGTCGCCGCCGAGGTCGAAGAAGGAGTCGTCGACGCCGACGCGCTCGACGCCGAGCACCTGCGCGTAGATGCCGGCCAACGTCTCCTCGACGGGGGTGCCGGGGGCCCGGTAGCGGCCGGCGTCGCGGAACTCCGGCGCCGGCAGGGCCCGAACGTCGAGCTTGCCGTTGGGGGTCAACGGCAGCGCGTCGATCACCACCACCGCGGCCGGCACCATGTACGCCGGCAGCTGGTCGGCCAGCCGGCTGCGGATCTCGACCGGGTCGGCCGTGCCGGTGACGTAGCCGACCAGGCGTTTGTCGCCGGGCCGGTCCTCGCGGGCGACGACCGCGGCCTGCCCGACGCCGTCCTGCGCCGCCAGGGCGGCGCGCACCTCGCCGAGCTCGATGCGGTAGCCGCGGATCTTGACCTGCTCGTCGGCGCGGCCGAGGTACTGCAGCTGCCCGTCGGCGCCCCAGCGCACCAGGTCACCGGTGCGGTACATGCGCGCGCCGGGCTGCCCGAACGGGCAGGCCACGAACCGCGCCGCCGTCAGCGCCGCGCGGCGCCAATACCCGTTGGCCACCCCGGCACCCGCGATGTACAGCTCCCCGACGACGCCGGGCGGCACCGGCTGCAGCGACTCGTCCAGCACGAACGCGGCCGCGCCAGGCACCGGCGAACCGATCGGCACCACGTCCGATCCGGCCGCCAGGGGCGTGCTGACCGCCGCGTAGACGGTGGCCTCGGTGGGGCCGTAGGCGTTGATCATCGCCCGCCCGGGCGCCCAGCGGTCCACCAGTTCGGTGGGGCAGGCCTCGCCGGCCACCACCAGGGTGGCCGACTCCAGCCCCTGCGGCGACAGCGCCTGCGCGGCCGACGGGGTTTGGCTGACGACGGTGACCTGCTCGGCGACCAGCAGCGCGTGGAAGTCCTCCGGCGACCGCACGACCGCGTCGGGGATCACGACCAGCCGGCCGCCGCCCAGCAGCGCGCCGAAGATCTCCCAGACCGAGACGTCGAAGCCGTAGGAGTGCCATTGCGACCACACGCCCGCGCGCGGCAGGCCGGAGTCGCCGGACGCCAGCAGCTGGGTCGCGTTGCGGTGGCTGACGGCCACGCCCTTGGGCGTGCCGGTGGTGCCCGAGGTGTAGATCAGGTAGGCGGTGTCGTCCGGGTCCGGGCCGGGCAGCGGCGCCGGCGGCGCGTCGGCGGCACCGGCGGCCTCCAGGTCACCGATGTCGATGACCACGACGTGGTGGCCGTACAGCCGCCCGGCCAGCTCGACGGTGCTCAGCGCCGCCATCGGTGCGGCGTCGCCGAGCATGAAACCGATCCGCTCGGCGGGCAGGCCCGGGTCGATCGGCAGGTAGGCCGCCCCGGCCTTGAGCACCGCCAGGATCGCGACGATCGCCTCGGCGGAGCGCGGGAACAGCAGCGCCACCCGCTCGCCGCGGCCGACGCCGTGGCCGGCCAGGCGGTGGGCCAGCCGGTCGGCGGCCTCGTCGAGCTCGCGGTAGGTCCAGGTGCGCTCCCCGCAGGTCAGCGCCACCGCGTCGGGTGTGCGGGCGACCTGCGCCGCGAACGCGGCCGGGATCGACTGGGGCGCCGGGGCGGCGGTCAGCGCCGCGCGGTTGCCGATGGCGTCGATGCGCGCGCGCTCGCGCGCGTCGAGCAGGTCGACCGACGACAACGGCCGCGTCGGGTCGGCCGTCATCGCGGCCAGGACGCGCTGGAACCGGGCGACGAGCGCCTCGATGGTGGCGGCGTCGAACACGTCGGTGCGGTATTCGACCCGGCCGCCGATGCCGGCGGCCTCGTTGGTGTCCGTCCAGCGCTCGGTCAGCGAGAACACCAGGTCCATGCGGGCGACCTGGGTGTCCAGGGGCATCGAGGTGACCCGGACGTCGCCGCCCAGGGCCAGCCCGGTGCCGGCGTCGCCGTCCTGCCCCGCGAAGTTCTGCCAGGCCAGCATCACCTGCACCAGCGGGTGATGGGTCAGGCTGCGGGCCGGGTTGACCCGCTCGACGAGCACCTCGAAGGGCACGTCCTGGTTTTCGAACGCGTCCAGGCTGCGGCTGCGGACTTGGGCCAGCAGCTCGGTGAACGACGGGTCCCCGGCGAGGTCGACGCGCAGAACCAGGGTGTTGACGAAGAACCCGACCAGATCCTCGAGGGCGGGGTCGCGCCGCCCGGCGATGGGGAAGCCCACCGCCACGTCGCTGCTGGCGCTGACCTTGGACAGCAGCACCGCCAGCGCGGCCTGCACCACCATGAAGCTGGTCGAGTTGTACTCGCGGGCCAGCCCGGCGATCTGCTGCTGCAGGTCGGCCGGCCAGTCGACGTCCACGGTGGCCCCGCGGTGGTCGGCCTGCTGCGGGTAGGGCCGGTCGGTGGGCAGCTGCAACCGTTCCGGCATGCCCGCCAGGGCCTTCTCCCAGTAGGCCACCTGCCCGGCGATGCGGCTGTCGGCGTCGGTGAGCTCGCCGAACTGGTCGCGCTGCCACAGCGTGTAGTCCACGTACTGCACCGGCAGCGGCTCCCAGTCGGGGGCGTGCCCCGCGCTGCGGCTCACGTACGCCAGGCCCAGGTCGCGCACCAGCGGCCGCAACGACCAGCCGTCGGCGGCGATGTGGTGCACCACGAAGACCAGGACGTGCTCGTCGTCGGCGAGCCGGAACAGCCAGGCGCGCAACGGGATGTCGGCCGCCAGGTCGAAGGTCCCACGGGCCGCGGTCTCGATGGCCTCGTGCAGCCGGCCGTCCGTCCACCCGGTGGCGTCGACGGTCTGCCAGCCGTAGTCGGCCCGCTCGGCGGCGATCACCACCTGCTGCGGCGCCCCGTCGGGCGCCGAGAACACGGTCCGCAGGCTCTCGTGGCGGGCCACGACGTCGCCCAGGGCGGCGCCCAGCGCGCGGGCGTCGAGGCGCCCGTGCATCCGCAGGGCCGCCGCCATGTTGTACACCGGGGACGGCCCCTGCAGCTGGTCGAGGAACCACAGCCGGGTCTGCGCGAAGGACAGCGGCACCGCCGCCGGGCGTTCGCCGGCCACCAGCGGCTCCAGGCGCGAGGTGCTCTCGCCGACCCGCAGGGCGAGCTGGGCGACGGTGGGCGCCTCGAAGATGGCGCTCACCGCGACACCGACGTTCAGCGCGGAGTTGACCGCGGCGATCACGCGCATGGCCGAAATGCTGTCGCCGCCGAGGTCGAAGAACGAGTCGTCCACGCCGACGCGGTCTACGCCCAGCACGTGGGCGTAGACGCCGGCCAGGATCTCCTCGGTGGGCGTGGTCGGCGAGCGGTAGCCGCCCGCGGAATACTCGGGCGACGGCAGCGCCCGAACGTCGAGCTTGCCGTTGACCGTCATGGGCAGCGTCTCGAGGACCACCACCGCCGCGGGCACCATGTAGGCGGGCAGCCGCTCGGCCAGCTCGGCGCGCAGCTCGGCCGGGTCGCCGGATCCGGTGATGTAGCCGACCAGCCGTAAGTCGGCGGGCCGGTCCTCGCGGGCGATCACGACCGCTTCGTCGACCCCGTCGAGGGCGGCCAGCGCCGACCGCACCTCGCCGACCTCGATGCGGTAACCGCGGATCTTCACCTGCTCGTCGGCCCGGCCCAGGTACTGCAGCTGCCCGTCGGCGCCCCAGCGCACCAGGTCACCCGAGCGGTACATGCGGTCCCCCGGCTGCCCGAACGGGCACGCCACGAACCGCGTCGCCGTCAGGCCGGCGCGGCGCACGTAGCCGTAGCCGACGCCGCGGCCGGCCACGTACAGCTCGCCGATGACGCCGGTCGGCACCGGCCGCAGCCACCCGTCCAGCACGAACAGCGCCGCGCCGGGGACCGGCGAACCGATCGGCGGCGCGCCGGCGCCCGGGGTCAGCGGCGCGCTGGCCGACACAAAGATGGTGCTCTCGGTCGGCCCGTAGACGTTGACCATCACGCGCCCGGGCGCCCACCGGTCCACCAGTTCGGCCGGGACGGGCTCGGCGCCGATCACCAGCGCCGCCGACTCCAGCCCCTGCGGCGACAGCATCCGCACCGCCGACGGGGTCTGGGAGAAGACGGTGACCTTCTCCGACACCAGCAGAGCATGGAAGTCCATCGGCGAACGCGCCACCGAGTCGGGCACCACGACCAGGCGGCCGCCGTGCAGCAGCGCACCCCAGATCTCCCAGACCGAGAAATCGAAAGCGTACGAATGGAATTGGGTCCAGACCTGGTCCGGTGTCAGCTCCACGCACACCGCGGCCGCGTCGAACAACCGGGTGACGTTGTGGTGGCTGACCGCGACGCCCTTGGGCATACCGGTGGTGCCGGAGGTGTAGATGACGTGCGCGACGTTCTCCGGCGCCGGCGCCGGCAGCGCCGTCTTCGGTTGGGCCCTGACGGTGTGGTGCGCGATGTCGACGACCGTCAGGTCGTGCCCGTCGAGCAGGCCGGCCAGCGCGGCGGTGGTGACGGCGGCCAACGGCGCGGCGTCGGTGAGCATGAACGCGATTCGCGCCTCGGGCAGCGCCGGGTCGATGGGCAGGTAGGCCGCCCCCGTCTTGAGCACCGCCAGGATCGCCACGATCGCGTCGGCCGACCGGGGCAACAGCAGCGCGACGGTTTCGCCCGGCCCGGCGCCGCGACGAACCAACAAGTGCGCCAACCGGTTCGAGGCCTCGTCGAGTTGCCGGTAGCTCATCGACCGGCCCTCGAAGGTCACGGCCGCGGCCCGCGGGCTGCGGGCCACCTGCGTGGCGAACAGCGCCGGGATCGACACGGGCGTGGCGGGCTCCGTCAGCACCGCGCGGCCGGCCCAGCCGTCGAGGCGGGCCCGCTCGGCGGCGTCCACCACGTCCAGCGACGCCAGGGGGCGCTGCGGATCGGCGGTCATGTCCGTCAGCACGCGGCGCAACCGCTCGATCAGGGCGGCGATGCCCTGCGCGTCGAAGACGTCACCGTCGTACTCGACGCGCAGCCGCAGCTCGCGCCCCGGCTGCGCCTGCATGGTCAGCGGGTAGTGGGTGGATTCGCGGGTGGCGATGTCGGTGATCGCCAGCTCGCTCTCGCCCGACAGCGCGCTCGCGTCGATCGGATAGTTCTCGAACGCGAACAGGGTGTCGAACAGCTTGTCCTGCCCGGTGATGCGGTGAATCTCGTTGAGCGCCAGGTGCTGGTGGTCCAGCGTGTGGTTGTAGGCGCCCTGCAGCTGGTCCAGCAGGTCGGCGGTGGTGGTGGTCGCGGTGAGGTGCGCGCGCACCGGCACGGTGTTGATCAGCAGGCCCACCATCGCGTCCGCCCCGACGACCTCGGCCGGCCGGCCGGAGACGGTGGTGCCGAAGGTGACGTCGTGCTGGCCGGTCAACCCGCAGAGCAGCTGCGCGAAGGCGGCCTGCAGCACGGTGTTGACGGTGGTGTGCCGCGACCGGGCCAGCTCGCCGACGGCCTGGGTGAGTTCGGCGGACAGCGTGAAGGATTCGTCGTGCTGCCGGCCGGGCTGGGCGCGGTCCTGCGGGCTCACCAACGTCGGGGTGTCGAATCCGGCGAACACCTGCGCCCACGCGGCGCGGGCGGCGTCGTGATCCCGCGCGGCCAGCCAGGTGACGAAGTCGCGGTAGGGCACCGGCGCGGGGAGCCGCTGCCCGTAGTAGCCGGCGAAGATCTCGCTCAGCAGGATCGGCATCGACCAGCCGTCCAGCACGATGTGGTGGTTGGTCAGCACCAGCCGGTGCCGCTCGGGCGCGGTGCGGATCACGGCCACCCGGAACGACGGCTGGCCCGCCAGGTCGCAGACCGCGGCGCGTTCCTCGGCGCACAGCTGCGCGATTTGCGGCTCGGCGCCGTCGAATTCGACGTAGCGCCAGGCGGGTGCGGGCGCGGCCGGGATGATCTGGACCGGCTCGGCGAACTGGTCGCAGAACCGTGCGACCAGGTTGGGATGGCGAATCACCATGGCGCGCACGGCGTCTCGCAGGCGTTGCGGGTCGAGCGGGCCGGAGATGCTGATGTCGAGCTGTCCCGCGTACAGGTCGTCGCCGGCTGCGACGGTGTTGGCGTGGAACAACAGGCCCTGCTGCACCGGGGTGAGCGCGAGCACGTCGGCGATGTCGTGCTGGCTCGCGAGCTCGTCGAGCTGGCGCTGGGTGAGGCGCGCCGGGGCGACGTCCGAGGGCGTCAGCCCGCCGCCGCCGTTGCGCACGTGCGCGCAGATGGCGGCGAGGGCCTCGGACCACAGCCGGCTCAGGCGGGTGATCTGCGCCTCGTCGAGGGCCGACGGCGCCCAGGTCCAGTTGGCGTGCAGCCGCGGTCCGGCGGCGGTGTCCACGGTGACCGCGTTGAGCTCCAGGGTGTGCATCAGCGGCATCGCGATGTCGGTGGCAGCGCGGGTCGCCGACCAGCCGTCCTGTTGGGGCCGCCACATGTCGTCGGTGAGCTCGGCGGTGGCGCCCTGGCGTCCCAGGTAGTTGAACCCGATCGGCGGTTCGGCGCCGCCCAGGTCGACGTCGGTGTTGAGGTAGCGCAGCAGCCCGTAGGTCAGCGGGTCGGGCAGGGCCCGCAGCTGTTCCTTGGCGTCCTTGAGCGCCGCGCCCAGCGCGGCGCCGCCCGCGACGACCTGCGACCAGGTCGGCCCGCCGACCCGCAACGCCACCGGGTATTTGGTGGTGAACCAGCCGACGGTGTGGGACAGGTCGACGTCGCGGCGCAGCTCCTCGTGGCGGCCGTGGCCCTCGACGTCGATGGCGACCGGCGCGTCGGCCGCGCCGACCAACTCGGCGACCGCCAGCGCGAACGCGATGAGCAGAACGTCTTGCACCCCGGCGTGGTACGCCGCCGGCACCGCGCCGAGCAGCATGCCGGTGGTCTCGGCGTCCAGCTCCGTCGACAGGTGTCCGGCGGCGGCGAAGGTGTCGACCTCCGGCCGCACCGCGGGCAGGGCGGCGGGCGTCGCCGTCACCCGCCGCCAGGCGTCGGCCTGGACGACGACGTCGGGGTGCTGCGCGTGCTCGGCCAGCAGCGCCGACCACCGCACGAACGACGTGCCCGCCGCGGGCAGCGCCACCGGCTGCCCGGCGTGCCGCTGCGCCCACGCGATGTTGAGGTCCTGCAACAGGATTCGCCACGAGACGCCGTCGACGGCCAGGTGGTGGACGATGACCACCAGCTGGTTGGTGGACGTCGCCCACAGGGCGCTGAGCATCATGCCGGCGGCGGGGCTCAGCCGCGACCGGGCGTCGGCCACCACGTCGTCGGACAGCGCGTCGACGGTGAGCAGGCAGCTGGCCGCGTCGACCGCACCCGCCTCGGGGACATGCAGGGCCCACTCCCCCGCGTCCTTGTCGACGTAGAGCCGCAACATCGGGTGCCGGTCCAGCAGCGCCTGCAGCACGGCCACGACGTCCGGCTCGGTGACGCCCGCGGGGGCCTGCACCAGCATCGTCTGGTTGAACTGGTCGATGTCGCCGCCGGCGGTTTCGACGTCCTGCAGCCACCGGATGATCGGCGTGGCCACCGCGGGGCCCACACCCTCGTCGGCCGTGGCGCCGTCCTCGGCCACCTCGACGACCCGGGCCAGCCGGGCCACCGTCTGCTCGACGAAGATGTCGCGGGTGCGGCAGGTCAGGCCGGCGGCCCGCGCGCGGGTCACCACCTGCATCGACGAGATGCTGTCGCCGCCGAGGTCGAAGAAGGAGTCGTCGACGCCGACCCGCTCGAGCCCGAGGACCTGGGCGTAGATGCCGGCCAGGAGCTCCTCGACCGCGTTGTCCGGGGCGCGGTAGCGGTCGGCGTCGGAGTAGTCCGGCGCCGGCAGCGCGCGGGTGTCGAGTTTGCCGTTCGGGGTGAGCGGCAGGGACTGCAACACCACCACCGCGGTCGGGATCATGTAGCCCGGCAGGCGGTCGGCCAGCGCGGAGCGGATGTCGGCGGGGTCGGCCGTGCCGGTCACGTAGCCGACCAGCCGCTTGTCGCCGGGCCGGTCCTCGCGGGCGACGACGACGGCCTGGTCGACGCCGTCGACCCAGGACAGGGCCGCGCTGACGTCGCCGAGCTCGATGCGGTAGCCGCGGATCTTCACCTGCTCGTCGGCGCGGCCCAGGTAGTCGAGCTGGCCGTCGGCGCCCCAGCGCACCAGGTCACCGGTGCGGTACATCCGCGCACCGGGCGCCCCGAACGGGCAGGCCACGAAGCGCGACGAGGTCAGGCCGGCGCGCTGCCAGTAGCCGCTAGCCACCCCGGCGCCGGCGATGTACAGCTCGCCGACCACGCCCGGGGGCACCGGCCGCAGCCACTCGTCCAGCACGAACACCGCCGCGCCCGGCACCGGCGCGCCGATCGGGACCACGCCGGGCCCGCCGGCCTCCAGCGGCGCGCTGATGGCCGCGTACACGGTGGCCTCGGTGGGGCCGTAGGCGTTGATCATCGCCCGCCCGGGCGCCCACCGGTCCACCAGCTCCGCGGGGCAGGCCTCGCCGGCCACCACGAGCGTCACCGCTTCTAAGCCCTCCGGCGCGAGCACGCCCGCCGCGGACGGGGTCTGGCTCAGCACGCTGACCCGCTCCGCGACCAGCAGGGCGTGGAACTCCTCGGGCGAGCGCGCCACCGACTCGGGGATTACGACCAGCCGGCCGCCGTGCAGCAGCGCACCGAAGATCTCCCACACCGAGACGTCGAAGGCCAGCGAATGCCATTGCGACCACACGCCCTCGCTGGGCAGGCCGTTGTCCCCGGCCGCCAGCAGCGAGACCACGTTGCGGTGCGTCACCGCAACGCCTTTGGGCACACCGGTGGTGCCCGAGGTGTAGATCAGGTACGCGAGGTCCTCCGGTCGCGGCGCCGGCAGCGCGGCGGCGGGCCGCTCGGCGATCGCGGGGTCGCGCGCGTCGATGACCGTCACGCCGTGGCCGCCGAGCCGGGGCGCCAGGTCGGCGGTGGTCAGGGCGGCGACCGGCGCGGCGTCGCCGAGCACGAAGCCGATCCGGGTGTCGGGCAGCGCCGGGTCCATCGGCAGGTAGGCCGCCCCGGTTTTGAGGACCGCCAGGATCGACACGATCGCCTCGGTGGAGCGCGAAAACAGCAGCGCCACAATCCGTCCCGGGCCGGCGCCGCGCTCGGCCAGCAGGTGCGCCAACCGGTTCGACGCCTCGTCGAGCTCGCCATAGGTCATGGACGCGCCGCCGCACACCACCGCGACGGCGTCCGGTGTGCGGGCCGCCTGCGCGGCGAACAGCGCCGGCACCGATTCCGGGGTGGGCACCGGGGCGGTCAGCGCCGCGAGGTTGCCCACCGCCGCGAGGCGGTCACGCTCGGCCCCGTCGAGGAGGTCGACCGCCGACAACGCCTGCTCGGGGTCGGCGGTCATCGCCAGCAGCACCCGTTCCAGCCGGCCGATCAGGGCCTCGATGCTGGCCGCGTCGAAGACGTCGGTGCGGAATTCCACGGTGCCGCCGATCCCGCCGGGCTCCCCGGACTCCGTCCAGCGCTCCCCCAGCGAGAATGTCAGGTCCATGCGGGCGGTCTGGGTGTCGACCGGCACCGGGGTCACCTCGACGTCGCCCAGGGAAAGTCCGGCGGCGGGGCCGCCGTCGTGCCCGGCGAAGTTCTGCCAGGCCAGCATCACCTGGACCAGGGGGTGATGGGTCAGGCTGCGGGTCGGGTTGAGCCGCTCGACGAGCACCTCGAACGGCACGTCCTGGTGCTCGTAGGCGGCCAGGCTGCGCTGGCGGACCTGCGCGAGCAGTTCGGTGAAGGTCGGGTCCCCGGCGGCGTCGACGCGCAACACCAGGGTGTTGACGAAGAATCCGACCAGGTCGTCGAGGGCGGGGTCGCGCCGCCCGGCGATCGGGAAGCCCACGGCCACATCGGTGCTCGCGCTGATCTTGGACAACAGCACCGCCAGCGCGGTCTGGACGATCATGAAGCTGGTCGCGTTGTGCGCCCGGGCCACCCGGGCCACGCGCTGCTGCAGCGCGGCGGGCCAGTCGATCTCGGCCGTGGCGCCGCGCTGATCGGCGACCATCGGATACGGCCGGTCGGTGGGCAGTTGCAGCCGCTCCGGCATGCCCGCCAGCGCGCCCTCCCAATAGGTCAGCTGCGCGGCGATCCGGCTGTCGGCGTCGGTGAGATCGCCGAATTGCGCGCGCTGCCACAGGGTGTAGTCGACGTACTGCACGGCCAGCGGCGCCCAGTCGGGGGCGCGCCCGGCGCACCGGCTCGCATACGCCACCCCCAGGTCGCGCACGAGCGGGGTGATCGACATGCCGTCGGCGGCGATGTGGTGGACCACCGCGACCAGCATGTGGTCGTCCCGGCCGACCCGGAAAAGCTGTGCGCGCAGCGGTATCTGGGCGCCCAGGTCGAAGGCGTAGCGGGCGCTGGTGCCGACGGCCTCCGCCAGCTGACCGGCCGTCCAACCCGTGGCGTCCACCACGGCCCAACCGAAGTCGGCGCGGGCGACCGGCAGGACGATCTGCTGCGGGGTGCCCTCGGGCGCCGCGAACAGCGTGCGCAGGCTCTCGTGCCGGGCCACCACGTCGCCCAGCGCCGCGCCGAGCGCGTCGGCGTCGAGCGGGCCGCGCAGCCGCAGGGCGGCCGCCATGTTGTACACCGGCGACGGGCCCTGCAACTGGTCGAGGAACCACAACCGGTTCTGCGCGAAGGACAGCGGGACCACGGCGGGCCGCGGGCCGGCGGTCAAGGGCTCCAGCCCGTCGGCGCCCTCGCCGATCCGCGGGGCCAGCTGGGCGACCGTCGGCGACTCGAACACCGTGCGCACCGCCAGGTCGGCATCCAAGGCGGCGTTGATCGCCGCGATGAGGCGCATCGCCGTGATGCTGTCGCCGCCCAGGTCGAAGAACGAGTCGTCGACGCCCACCCGCTCGACGCCGAGCACCTCGGCGTACACCCCGGCCAGGAGCTCCTCGGTGGGGGTCT
>NZ_LZKC01000046.1:0-12203 GCF_001672685.1 Mycobacterium sp. E2462 | reverse complement strand
CCCGCGCGCCGAACTCGACCTGGTGCAGCTCGCCCGAGCCCGGGCGTTGCTGCTGGGCCGCGACTACGTCATCCCCGAGGACGTCAAGGCGCTCGCGGTGACGGCGGTCGCGCACCGGATCACGTTGCGCCCGGAGATGTGGGTCCGAAAGATCCAGGGCGCCGACGTCATCGGGGAGCTGTTGCGCCGGCTGCCGGTGCCACGGACCGGCGAGACCGGGTGACCCCGGCGTGCACCCCACCCGGGAGGAGATCGTCTTCCGTTGGCGCGCATCGCCCTTGACGCGGGCGATCGCCACCTGCGCCGGCTTTGCCCTGGCCGCGGCCGTCATCGGGGGCCGTTGGCAGCTCGTCGCGTTCGCGGCGCCGCTGCTGGGTGTGCTGTGCTCCCTGAGCTGGCAGCGCCCGGTGCCGACCGTGTACGTGCACGGCGAACCCGAACGCCAGCGTTGTTTCGAGACCGAGCCGTCGCGCGTGCGGGTATGGATATCCGAAGACGCCGAGCAGCACGGTTTTTCGTCGGTGACCGTCTCGGTGGCGCCGATCGAGGGCATGGAGATCGAGAGCGATGGGCCGGGTCCGACCGCGACGGCGGTGACGGCGACGGCCCGCCGTTGGGGCCGGTATCCGATCCGCGCCAGGGTCGAGGCCGTCGCCCGGGGCGGCCTGCTCACTGGCACCGCCCTCGTCGACGCCGCCGAGGTGATCGTGTTCCCCTTGACCCCGCCGCAGTCGACACCCATCCCGCAGACCGAGTTGCTCGACCGGCTGGGCGCCCACCTGACCCGCCACGTCGGCCCCGGCGTCGAGTACGCCGATATCCGGCCCTACGTCCCGGGTGACCAACTGCGTGCGGTGAATTGGCCGGTGAGCGCGCGACGCGGGCAGCTGCACGTGACCGAACGCCTGACGGACCGGGCCGCCGACGTCGTCGTGCTCATCGACGATTACCGGCAGCCGGCGGGTCCGGCGACGGTGGCCACCGAACGCGTCGTCCGCGGCGCCGCACAGGTGGTGCAGTCCGCGCTGCGACACGGCGACCGGGCCGGTGTCGTCGCCTTGGGTGGGCGCCGCCCGCGGTGGCTCGGCGCCGACATCGGCCAGCGCCAGTTCTATCGGGTGCTCGACACCGTGCTGGGCGCCGGTGAGCGTTCCGAGGAGACCACCGGCACCTTGGCGCCGCGCGCGGCGGTTCCGGCCGGCGCCATCGTCGTCGCGTTTTCCACGCTGCTGGACACCGAATTCGCGCTGGCCCTGATCGATCTGCGCAGGCGCGGCCACGTCGTGCTGGCGGTTGACGTCCTCGACAGTTCACCGTTCGAACGACAACAGGATCCGCTGGTGCATCGCATGTGGGCGCTACAGCGCTCCGCCATGTACCGCGACATGGCCACGGTGGGCGTCGACATCGTGGCGTGGCGCGACGACAGCGGGCTGGAACAGTCGATGGGGGTGCTTCCCGGTCGGCGCCGGCGAGTGCGGGGGCGGCTGCGTGGCTGACGGCGCCGCGCTGAATCGCGTTGCGCCGAGCCTGTTCTCGGCGGGCTTTGGGCTGCTGATGGTCGCGTCCGCGGCGGCGGGCGCCCCCGGTGCCCGCGTGGTGTGGGCGGCCGCCGCCCTGGTTGCCGTCGCGGCGGGAATCCCGTACCGCCCGGCCGCGACGCTGGCGGTGCTGCTCGTGGTGCTCAGCGTCGCACTGTCCGACCCGCCGATTCTGTTCGTCGCCCTCTGCGGGCTATGCGCCACCGGGTATCTGGTGTGCCGGCACGCGGTCGGGCCGGCGGCCCTGGCGGTGCTGGGCAGCCGGCCGACGGCCGTCGCGGCCGTCGGCTTCACCGGCGCCGGGTTGGCGGCAACGTGGTTTCCGCTGCAGCTGCCATGGCTGCCGTTGGCCGCGCCGCTGGGGGCGCTGCTGATCTACCTGCTCGCCGTGCGGCCGTATCTGAATTAAGCCGCGCCGCAGGGTGTCTCAGTGCAGGAGCTGGGCGGCCTGGTCGGCCAGGTTGAGTAGCGGCTGAGGGAAGATGCCCAAGACGACCGTGACCGCGGCGCAGACCGCGATGGCCGCCTTGCTCAGGATCCCGGGGGCGAGGACCTGCGGGGTGTCGTCGGTCGCCTCGGTGAAGAACATCGACACGATGACCCGCACGTAGAAGTAGGCGGCGACACCGCTGGCCACCACGCCGACGATCACCAGGGGCACCGCGCCGCCCTGCGCGGCGGCCTTGAACACCGCGAGCTTGCTGACGAAGCCGCTCGTCAGGGGGATACCTGCGAAGGCCAGCAAAAACATCGAGAACATCACGCCGACGATAGGGGAGCGCTGCCCGAGGCCCGCCCAGTGCGCCAGGGTGGCGTCCTCGACGCCGTCGGCGTTGCGGATCAGGCCCACGATGGCGAAGGCGCCGACGGTGCTGAAGCTGTAGGCGAGCAGGTAGAACAGCGTCGCGGACAGGCCCGCGTGGTTGTCGGCGATGACGCCGGTGAGGATGAAGCCGACGTGGGCGACTGAGGAGTAGGCCAGCATGCGCTTGACGTCGGTCTGGTTGACGGCGGTGATGGTACCGACCGCCATGGTCAAGATCGCGATGGCCCACAACACCGGACGCCACTGGTCGTGCAGCGGCGGCAGGGCGACGTAGACCACGCGCACCAACGCACCGAACGCCGCGACCTTGGTGGCCGCCGCCATGAACCCGGTGATCGGCGTCGGCGCGCCCTGGTAGACGTCGGGGATCCACGAATGGAACGGAACGGCACCGACTTTGAAGAGCAATCCCACCGACAGCAGCGCGACGCCGGCCAGCGCCAACGAACTGTCGCCATGCGCCCCGAGAGAGTCGCGGATGCCGGTCAGCAGCAAGGTGCCGGTGGCGCCGTACAGCAGCGCCACGCCGTAGAGGAAGAAGGCCGACGAAAACGCGCCCAGCAGAAAGTATTTCATCGCCGACTCTTGCGAGAGCAGGCGCCGGTGCCGGGCCAGTCCGCACATCAGGTACAGGGGCAGCGACAGCACCTCGAGCGCGACGAACATGGTCAGCAGGTCGTTGGACGCGGGGAAGACCATCATGCCGCCGACGGACAACAGCGCCAGCGGGAACAGCTCGGTCTGGGCGGCGCCGGCTCGCTCCGCCTCACGCTCGGCGTCGCTGTCGGGCACGGCGGACGCTTGCGGGGTGAAGGAGTCCAACCCCCCGGAGATCCCTGCCGCGGCGCCCACCGTCGCCTTGCTGCCCGCTTTGGTGAGCGTGCGTTCGGCGATGAAGATGACCGCGAGGACCGCGACCAGCAGCACGGTGCCCTGCAGGTACAACGCCGTCCGGTCGACGGCCATCGCGCCCAGCACGACAGCGCGGCCGGCGCTGGGCGCCGACCGGCTCACCGCGATGACCGCGACGAACGCGGCGATCAACCCGGCCAGCGCCAGCAGCACCTGCGCGCGGTAACGAATTCGCCTGGGCACGAACGCCTCCGCGAGGACGCCGACGATGGCGACTCCGAACACGATGAGCGTCGGGCACAGCAGGAAGTACTCGATACTGGGAGTCGGGAGTGTCATCGCGGTCCTTCGGCTGTCCGGGGCGCGCGATCGACCGCCGGCACGCTCGGCGCGGGATCATGCTGACCGGTCGTGGTCATGGTGTTCTCGACGGCGGGGTTGATGATGTCGAGCACCGGCTTCGGGTACACCCCGAGCACCAGTAACAACGCGACCAACGGTGCGACGACCAGTAATTCGCGCGCCCGCAGATCGGTGATCTTCTCGGTGCCGGTGGCCACCGGCCCGGTCATCACGCGTTGGTAGAGCCACAGCATGTAGACCGCGGCCAGCACCAGGGCGGTGACCCCGAAGGCGGCCGCCAGCCAGTAGCGGTTGAAGGTGCCCAGCAACACCAGAAATTCGCTGACGAACGGCGCCAGGCCCGGCAGCGACAGGGTGGCCATGCTCGCCACTAGGAAGGTGCCCGCCAGCACCGGCGCGACCTTCTGCACGCCGCCGTAGTCGGCGATCATCCGGCTGCCGCGCCGCGTCACCAGGAAGCCGGCGATGAGGAACACCGCGGCCGTGGAGATGCCGTGGTTGAGCATGTACAGCGTCGACCCGCTCTGGCCCTGACTGGTCATCACGAAGATGCCGGCGATGATGAACCCGAAGTGCGAGATCGAGGTGTAAGCGATCAGGCGCATCATGTCCTTCTGACCGATCGCCACGACCGCACCGTAGATCACCCCGATGATGGCGAGCGTGACGACCGCCGGGCGGAAATACGTTGAGGCATCGGGGAATAGCTGCAGGCAGTAGCGCAGCATGCCGAAGGTGCCGACCTTGTCCATGACCGCCGTGATCAGCACCGCGGTGGCCGGGGTGGCCTCGACCGCGGCGTCGGGCAGCCAGCGGTGCAAGGGCCACAGCGGCGCTTTGATGGCGAACGCGAACATGAACCCGAGGAACAGCGCCTTGAAGACGGCGGTGTTCGCGCCGTAGCGGCCCGCGGCGACGCCGGCGACGATCTCGCGGAAGTCGAACGTGCCCGAGCCATGCTGGGAGGTCACCACGTACAGCCCGATCACCGCCGCCAGCATGATCAACCCGCCGAACAGGTTGTACAGCAAGAACTTCACCGCGGCCCGGGAGCGGTTCGAGCCGGTGCCGAAGCCACCGATCAGGAAGTACATCGGGATCAGCATGGCCTCGAAGAACACGTAGAACAGCAGCACATCCAGCGCGACGACCGAGATCAGCACCATCGACTCGATGGCCAGGGTCAGGGCGACATACGCGTGCACGTTCCGTGACGACGAAGCCGGGCGAACCTCACCATCGTTGATGGTGGTGCCCTCACCGTCGTTCCAGCCGCCGACCTGCAGCACCGGGATGAGCACGGCCGTCAGCAGCACGAGAACCACCGCGATGCCGTCGACACCCAGCGTGTAGCCCGCGCCGAAGGCCGGTATCCACGGGTGGCTTTCGACGAATTGGTAGGGCGCGCCGCCCGCCTTGAACCCGGTGGTGACGACGATCGCGACGGCCAGCGTCGCGAGACCGAAGACCAGGCCGGTCCACTTGGCGACCTGTCGCAGGCCGGGCGGCAGCAGGATCACCAGCACGGAACCGACCAACGGCACCAGCCACAGCACGCTCAGCCAGGGGACGTTAGTCACGGGCGCCGCTCCTTGTCCTCATGTCGCCTCCCACGGCCGGGGCGTCGGTCACCACAGCCGCACCGCCAGAATCATGGCGACCACCAGCGCCGCCCCGGTCAGCATCGACAGCGCGTAGTTGCGGGCGAAGCCGGTTTGCAGGCCCCGCAACCGGTTCGAGGTCGCGCTCACGAGCGCGGCCAGCGCGTTGACCGAGCCGTCGACGCCCGCGTCGTCGACCTCGACGAGCGCCTCGGTCAGTTCCGCGCCGGGCCGCATGAACACCTCTTCGTTGAAGGCGTCGCCGTAGAAGTCGCGACGGGCCGCCGTCGTCAACGGCGACACCGCGAGCGGCGCCACGCGGGGGATGTCGGTGCTGGCGTACAGGCGGTAGGCCACCGCGATGCCGACGACGACGACGCCGAGCGCCAGGCTGGTGCTCGCCCACGCCGGAAGCGCGTGGGCGGATTCCTCGTGGGCGCCGACGACCGGCTCCAGCCAGCGCCGCAGCGTGCCGCCGATCGCGAGCAGGCCACCGGCGAACACCGAGCCGAACGCGAGCAGGATCATGGGCCAGACCATCAGGGCGGGCGCCTCGTGCGGGTGGGTGCCCGGCGCCCAGCGCTTCTTGCCGAAGAAGGTCATCAGCATCACCCGCGTCATGTAGAACGCCGTGACGCCGGCCCCCAGCAGGGCCGCGCCGCCGAGCACGTAGCCGCGGGTGCCGCCGGAGTTCAACGCGGCCTCGATGATCGCGTCCTTGGAGAAGTACCCGGCGAACGGCGGCACGCCGATGATGGCCAGGTATCCGAGGCCGAACGTGACGAAGGTGACGGGCAGCGCCGCCCGCAGGCCGCCGTAGCGGCGCATGTTCTGTTCCTCGTGCATCGCGTGGATCACCGAGCCGGAACCCAGGAAGAGCCCGGCCTTGAAGAAGCCGTGGGTCAGCAGGTGCATGATCGCGAACGCGTAACCGGCCGGGCCCAATCCGGCGGCGAGCACCATGTAACCGATTTGGCTCATCGTCGAGGCGGCCAACGCGCGCTTGATGTCGTCCTTGGCGCAGCCGATGAACGCGCCGAGCAGCAGCGTAACCGCCCCGACGATCACCACCGCCAGCTGCGCGTCGGGGGACAGGTTGTACAGCGGGTTGCACCGCACGATCAGGTACACGCCCGCGGTCACCATGGTGGCGGCGTGGATCAGCGCCGACACCGGCGTCGGGCCCTCCATCGCGTCACCCAGCCACGCCTGCAGCGGCACCTGGGCGGATTTCGCGCAGGCGCCGAGCAGCAGCAGCAAGCCCATGGCGGTGAGCGCGCCGCGGCTGGCGGCGGGAGCGCCGGTGAACACGCCGGCGTAGGACAGCGTGCCGAAAGTGCGGAACATCAAGAACATTCCGAGCGCCAGGCCGGCGTCCCCGACGCGGTTCATCACGAACGCCTTCTTCGCCGCCGTCGCAGCGGTCGGCTTGTGGTACCAGAACCCGATGAGCAGGTAGGACGCCAGGCCCACGCCCTCCCAGCCGACGTAGAGCACCACGAAATTGTCGGCCACCACCAACAGCAGCATCGACGCGAGGAACAGGTTGAGGTACCCGAAGAACCGTCGGCGGTCGGCGTCGTCGGCCATGTAGGCGACCGAGTAGAGGTGGATGAGCGACCCGACGCCGGAGATCAGCAGGACGAAACAGATGGAGAGCTGGTCGATGTGCAGCCCGAGATCGACCCGCAGTTGCCCGACGGGGATCCAGGTGTACAACGTCTGGTGGACGAGCCGGTCCTCAGCGGCGCGGCCCAGCAGCTCGCTCAGCAGGCCCACGCCCACCCCGAACGCCGCGAGGGCGGCGGCGCAGCCCAGCCAGTGCCCCCAGGCGTCGGTGCGCCTGCCGCCGAACAGCAGGATCGCGGCACCCGCCAATGGCAGTGCCACCAGAAGCCAGGTGTATTGAGTCATGTCGGCGTGTTCTCAGCCTTTGAGTAGGTTGGCGTCGTCGACCGACGCCGATTTGCGGGCACGGAAAATCGTCATGATGATCGCCAGGCCGATGACAACCTCGCAGGCCGCCACGACCATCGTGAAGAACGCGATCATCTGCCCGTCCAAGTGGCCGTGCATCCGCGCGAACGTGACGAACGCGAGGTTGACCGCGTTGAGCATCAGCTCCACGCACATGAACATCACGATGGCGTTGCGCCGCAACAGCACGCCCGACGCGCCGATGGTGAACAGCAGCGCCGAAAGATACAGGTAGTTGGCCGGATTCACGACGCACCCCCTTGGGACAGGCTCGTGCCCGCTTCGGCGGGCCGGGTGTCGGAGATCTGCGTCCCGTCCGCGCCGCGGCGGTGCAGGATCGGCGACACCGACATCGTCGAGTACGACCCGTCCGGAAGCAGCGCGGCGACGTCGACGGCGTTGTGCCGCGCGTACACGCCGGGCCCCGGCATCGGGGTCGGATGCCCGCCGGGCAGGAACCGCTCCTGGGACAGCTCGCGCTGGGTCTTGCGGCGCTCGAAGCGCTCGCGGTGCGCCAGCACCATCGCGCCGACGGCCGCGGTGATCAGCAGGGCGCTGGTCAGCTCGAACGCCCAGAGGTAGCGCGAAAAGATCAGCGCCGCCAGCCCTTCCACGTTGCCGTTCGCGTTGGCCGTGGTCAGGCCGGCGAAGCCGCCGGTGGCCACGTTGCCGATCGCGGCGACCAGCAGGACGCCGAAGGCGACGCCGGTGACGACCGCCGCGACCCGCTGCCCGTGCAGCGTCTCCTTCAGCGATTCGGCGGAGTCCACCCCGATCAGCATCAGCACGAACAGGAACAGCATCATCACCGCGCCCGTGTAGACCACGACTTGCACGACACCTAAGAACAGCGCGTCCTGCACCATGTAGAACACCGCCAGGCTGAGCATCGTCATCGCCAGGAACATGGCCGAGTACACCGCGTTGACGGCGAGGACCACGCCGAGCGCGCCGATCAGCGCCACCGCGCCCAGCACCCAGAAGGTCACCGCCTCGCCGGTGGAGGTGCGCACGATGGTGTCGGCCGCCAGGAGCTGCCCGGTCAGCCCAGTCATCGGGATTCCCCGGCCTTTTCGACCTCGCGCAGGCCGTGCGCCGTCACGTTGCCCTGGTAGTAGTCCTTGTCGGTGGCGCCCGGGGTGCGCGGATGCGGCGGCGCGAGCATGTCCTGCAACAACGGCGCCAGCAGCCGGTCCTTCTCGTAGATCAGGTCGGCCCGGTTGTCGTCGGCCATCTCGTAGTCGTTCGTCATGGTCAACGCGCGGGTGGGGCAGGCCTCGATGCACAAGCCGCAGCCGATGCAGCGCAGGTAGTTGATCTGGTACACGCGGCCGTAGCGCTCACCGGGCGAAAACCGTTGCTCCTCGGTGTTGTCCGCGCCCTCGACGTAGATGGCGTCGGCCGGGCACGCCCAGGCGCACAATTCGCAGCCGATGCATTTCTCCAGACCGTCGGCGTAACGGTTGAGCTGATGACGACCGTGGTACCGCGGCTTGACCGGGCCCGGTTTCTCCGGATAACCCTCGGTCACCCTTTTCTTGAACATCGCCGAGAAGGTGACGCCGAAGCCCGCCACGGCGTCGAGGAATTTAGCCATGTGCTTTCTCCTTGCTCGCCGCCGCCAACGACTTCATGGGCAACGGCGGTATGGGGAACACCGGTGCGGTGGTGTGCGCGCCGGGCAGCTGTTTGGATTGACGCTTCAGCTGCTTCTCCAGCGCACGAATGCCCGGAGTGCTGAACGGCTTTCGCAGCGTCAGGATCAGGATCGCCGTGAAGACGAGGCTGCTGGCGACCAGGATCGGGGTCCAGTGCGCGTACCCCTGGTTGGCCGCGGTGCGGATCACCGCCGCGATCAACACCCACACCAGCGACGCGGGGATCAGCAACTTCCAGCCCAGCGCCATGAATTGGTCGTACCGCAGCCTCGGCAGCGACGCCCGCAGCCACATGTAGATGAACAGGAACGTCCACATCTTGAGGGTGAACCACAGGACCGGCCACCAGCCGGTGTTGGCGCCCGCCCACATGTCCAGCGGCCAGGGCGCGTGCCAGCCGCCGAAGAACATCGCCGTGGCCAGCGACGACACCGTCATCATGTTCACGTATTCGGCGAGCATGAACATCGCGAATTTCAGCGACGAGTACTCGGTGTGGAAGCCCGCGACCAGTTCGCCTTCGGCTTCGGGCAGGTCGAACGGGGCCCGGTTCGTCTCACCGACCATCGAGATCAGGTAGATCAGGAACGACGGCCCGAGAAGGAACACGTACCAGACGCGGTCCTGGGCGGCCACGATCTGTGACGTCGACATGGTGCCGGCGTAGAGGAACACCGCCGTGAAGGACAGGCCCATCGCCACCTCGTAGGAGATCACCTGCGCGGTCGAGCGGACACCGCCCAAGAGCGGGTAGGTGGATCCGGAGGCCCAGCCGCCGAGCACGATGCCGTACACGCCGATCGCCGACAGCCCGAGGATGAACAGGACCGCGACCGGCAGGTCGGTCAGCTGCAGCGGGGTGCGGTGACCGAATATCGACACCACCGGGCCGAACGGGATGAACGCGAACGCGGTGAACGCGGGGATCACCGAAAAGCACGGGGCGGCAAAGTAAACGAATTTGTCGACGCCGCCGGGGGTGATGCTCTCCTTGAGCGCCAGTTTGATGCCGTCGGCCAGGCTCTGCAGGGCGCCCCAGGGGCCGGCCCGGTTGGGGCCGGGCCGCAGCTGCATCCAGCCAAGGATTTTGCGTTCCAGGAGGATCGCGAGCAGCACGTTGAGCATGAGGAAGACGAAGATCGCCAGCGCCTTGCCCAGCACCAGCCACCAGGTGTCGTGCCCGAAGGCCATCAGGCCGGTCATGATGCCGCTCCGATCCGCACCGTGCTGCCCAGGTCGACGCCGAGTTGTCGGTGCACCGCCGAACCGGGCGAGTTCACCGGCAGCCAGACCACCCGGTCGGGCATGTCGGTGATCGCCAGCGGCAGCCGGATGGATCCGTGGGGGGTGCTGACGGTGATGGGGTCACCGTCGGCGGCGCCGAGCTCGGCAGCCGTGGCGGCCGAGAGCCGGGCCACGGGCTTGCGCGCGGTGCCCGCCAGGTGCGGTTCCCCGTCCTGCAGCAGGCCGTTGTCCAGAAGCATCCGCCAACCGGTCAGCACGGCCTCGCCGGCGTCGGGCCGGGCCAACGCCGCGGCGGCGACGTCGGGCGTCGCGGCGCGCTCGCCGTCCCACAGGCCCAGGGCCGCGATCTCTTCGCGGGCGCTCGCCACGTCGGAGGCGCCGAGGTAGACGCCCATCTCGTCGGCCAGTGCGTCGAGGACCTGGTGATCGGACTGGCTGGCCTGCTGGGTGCTGCCCCGCAGCGCCGGCTCGAAGGGCCGGAAACGGCCCTCCCAGTTGACGAACGCCCCGGCCTTCTGCGTGGTGGGCGCGACCGGGAAGACCACGTCGGCGCGCTCGGTGACGGCGCTGTGGCGCAGCTCGAGGCTGACGACGAACCCGGCGGCGTCCAGCGCGGCCAGCACCGCGTCCGGCTCGGCGAAGTCGTCGGGCTCGACGCCGCCGACCAGCAGCGCGCCCAGCGTGCCGTCCGTGGCGGCGGCCAGGATTGCCGAGGCGTCACGCCCTGCGGCCGTGGGTAGTTCGGACACGTGCCAGGCGCCGGCCACCTGCGCGCGGGCTGCCTCGTCGCCGAGGGGGCGCCCGCCGGGCAGCAGGCCTGGCAGCGCGCCGGCTTCCAGCGCCCCGCGTTCGCCGGCCCGCCGCGGCACCCAGGCCAGCCGCGCGCCGGTGGCGTCGGCCAGCCGCGCCGCGGCGGACAGCGCGCCGGGCGTCGCCGCGAGGCGCTCGCCGACCATGATGACGGCGCCGGGGCCGGCCAGTAGGTCGCCGACCTCGCCGGTGCTCAGCCCGTCCAACGCCGAAGCCTCGGCGCCGGGCGCGGTTTGCAGCAACGTGCCCGACATCTTCGTCAGCCCGCGCGTCGCGAACGGGGCGACCGCGAAGACCCGCAGCCCGCGTTTGCGGGCCGCCTTGCGCAGCCGCAGGAACACGATGGGCGCTTCTTCTTCGGGCTCCAGGCCGACCAGCAGCACGACGGGGGCGGATTCCAGGTCGGCGTAGCTGACCTCGAGCGGCTTGCCCGCCACGCGGGCGGCCAGGAAGTCGGCCTCCTCACCGGAGTGGGGCCGGGCCCGGAAGTCGATGTCGTTGCTGTCCAACACGATACGGGCGAATTTCGAGTAGGCGTAGGCGTCCTCGAGGGTGACCCGGCCACCGACCAACACCCCGGCGCGTCCCCGCGCCGCGTCCAGTCCCCGGGCCGCCGTCGCCATCGCGTGCGACCACGACGCCGGTTGCAGGGAGCCGTCGGCGTCCCGGATCAGCGGGGTGGTGATGACGTCGGGTTCGGTGGCGTAGCGGAAGGCCCACCGGCCCTTGTCGCAGTTCCACTCCTCGTTGACCTCGGGGTCGTCGCCAGCCAAGCGGCGCAACACGGCGTCATGGAATTGCTGTTGATCAACCACCCGCTCGACTGCCCGATGTGCGACAAGGGTGGCGAATGCCCGCTGCAGAACCAGGCAATGTCGAACGGGCGCGCCGACTCTCGCTTCACCGACGTCAAGCGCACCTTCGCCAAACCGATCAACATCTCCGCCCAGGTGCTGCTGGACCGCGAGCGCTGCATCCTGTGCGCCCGGTGCACCCGGTTCTCCGAGCAGATCGCCGGTGACCCCTTCATCGACATGCAGGAGCGCGGTGCGCTGCAGCAGGTCGGCATCTACGCCAACGAGCCGTTCGAGTCGTACTTCTCGGGCAACACCGTGCAGATTTGCCCCGTCGGGGCCCTGACCGGAACGGCCTACCGGTTCCGCGCCCGCCCGTTCGACCTGGTCTCCAGCCCGAGCGTCTGCGAGCACTGCGCGGGCGGCTGCGCCGAGCGTACCGACCACCGGCGTGGAAAGGTGTTGCGCCGCTTGGCTGGCGACGACCCCGAGGTCAACGAGGAGTGGAACTGCGACAAGGGCCGGTGGGCCTTCCG
>NZ_LZKC01000045.1:0-16987 GCF_001672685.1 Mycobacterium sp. E2462 | reverse complement strand
TCGACACCGGCCTGCCGGTGCTGCTGGGCGCCTCGCGCAAGCGCTTCCTGGGTGCGTTGCTGGCCGGGCCCGACGGCCGGATTCGGCGTAGGGCTGCGGCGCCTCGACGGGCGCGCCGGACCAGGCCTCGTCGTCGCCGGAATGGCGGGAGCGCCGGCCGTTCGGCGACGCGGCCGTCGGGCCCGGTCCCGGCACTCCGCGGAGTACCGCGACTACGGCGTGCGCAACTTCGCCGGGGACAACGACGCGCCGACCCCCGCCAGCGTCGGGGTCACACCGCCGGCGGCCGCGACGCCGGCGCCCCCGCTCCCGCCGCCGCCGGCCGAGCCCGTGGCCGAGCCGGCACCCCCGCAGATGGCACCGCCCCCGACTCCCGAGAACGCGCCCCGGCACGGCGGCCCGGAGTCGATGACGCCGGACGGCGCGGACGACGGTGCGCCGACGGGTGGTCAGTCCGTCGCCGACCTGCTGGCGCGGCTGCAGGTGCAACCCTCCGAGGGCGGCCGGCGGCGCCGCCGCGACGCCTGACTGGGAGCTGGCTCACATCCTCGTTGGGCTCCCGGGCGCGATCGACTAGAGTTTGACTGACCGAACGGTACCCACCGAGTGGGACCGGAACGAACGAAAGAAATCTGTGAGGTCGTCTGCGATGGTGCAGTTCGACGGTTTGCGCCCGGCCAGGCTCAAAGTGGGGGTCATCTCGGCCGGCCGGGTCGGGACCGCGCTCGGCGTCGCGCTGGAGCGCGCCGACCACGTCGTCGTGGCGTGCAGCGCGATCTCCCACGCGTCGCGCCAGCGCGCGCATCGCTGGCTGCCCGACACCCCGATCGCGGCGCCGCAGGAGGTGGCGGCCGGTGCCGAGTTGCTGCTGCTCGCGGTCCCCGACAGCGAGCTCGCCGGGCTGGTGTCCGGGCTGGCGGCGACGTCGGCCGTGGGGCCCGGCACGATCGTCGCGCACACCTCCGGCGCCAACGGCGTCGGCATCCTCGGCCCGCTGACCGACCGCGGCTGCATCCCGCTGGCCATTCACCCGGCGATGACGTTCACCGGCTCCGACGAGGACGTCAACAGGCTGCCCGACACCTGCTTCGGCATCACCGCCGCCGACGACGTCGGCTACGCGATCGCCCAGTCGCTGGTCCTGGAGATGGGTGGGGAGCCGTTCTGCGTCCGCGAGGACGCCCGGGTGCTCTACCACGCCGCGCTGGCCCACGCCGGGAACCACCTGGTCACCGTCGTCGCCGACGCGCTGGCGGCGCTGCGCTCGGCGCTGCGCGGCGAGGAGCTGCTCGGCCAGCAGGTCGTCGACGACCAACCCGGCGGCATCGCCGAGCGCATCGTCGGGCCGCTGGCCCGCGCGGCGCTGGAGAACACCCTGCAACGCGGCCAGGCCGCGCTGACCGGCCCGGTGGCGCGCGGCGATGCGGCCGCCGTCGCGGGCCACCTGGCGGCGCTGACCGCCGCCGACCCCGCCCTGGCGGGCGCCTACCGGTCCAACGCCCTGCGCACCGCCCAGCGCGCGCACGCGCCCGCCGCCGTCCTCGAGGTGCTGGCGGGATGACGGCGGGCCGCTCGCCGAGCTTCACCCCGGGCGAACTCAACGTGTATTCGGCGCCGCGCGACGTCGCGGACGTCAGCCGCGCGCTGCGCCACACCGGACGCCGGGTGACGTTGGTGCCCACCATGGGCGCGCTGCACGACGGGCACCTGGCCCTGGTGCGGGCGGCCAAGCGGGTGCCCGGCTCGGTGGTGGTGGTCTCGATCTTCGTCAATCCGCTGCAGTTCGGGGCGGGTGAGGACCTCGACGCCTACCCCCGCACGCTGGACGACGACCTGGCGCGGCTGCGCGGGGAGGCCGTCGACATCGTGTTCGCCCCGAGCGCGGCCGCGATGTACCCCGCCGGGCTGCGCACCACCGTGCAGCCCGGACCGCTGGCCGCCGATCTGGAGGGCGCCGCCCGGCCGACGCATTTCGCCGGCGTGCTCACCGTGGTCGCCAAGCTGCTCAACATCGTCCGCCCCGACCGGGTCTTCTTCGGCGAGAAGGACTACCAGCAGTTGATCCTGATCCGCCAGCTGGTCGCCGACCTGAACCTCGACGTCGCGGTGGTGGGCGTGCGGACCGTCCGCGAACCCGACGGGCTCGCCATGTCGTCGCGCAACCGCTACCTCGACCCCGAGCAGCGCGAGGCGGCCGTCGCGGTGTCCGCGGCGCTGACCGCCGCGGCGCACGTCGCGCACACCGGCGCCGGCCCCGCGCTGGCCGCGGCGCATCAGGTGCTCGCCGCCGTACCCGGGTTGTCCGTGGACTACATCGAGCTGCGGGACGCGGACCTGGGCCCGCTGCAGCCCGACCGCCCCGGGCGGCTGCTGGTCGCCGTCCGGCTGGGCGGCACCCGACTGTTGGACAACATTCCCATCGAGATCGGAACACTCGCCGGCACCGCTGGGCCGGACGAATCCCGGGCGCAGCACGCCCAGTCACCTTGGAGGAACTGATGTTACGGACGATGCTCAAGTCGAAGATCCACCGCGCCACCGTCACGCAGGCCGACCTGCACTACGTCGGCTCGGTCACCATCGACGCCGACCTGATGGACGCCGCCGATCTGCTCGAGGGCGAACAGGTGACCATCGTCGACATCGACAACGGCGCCCGGCTGGTCACCTATGCCATCACCGGCGAGCGCGGCAGCGGCGTGATCGGAATCAACGGCGCCGCGGCGCATTTGGTGCACCCGGGTGACCTGGTGATCCTCATCGCCTACGGCACCATGGAGGAGGCCGAGGCGCGGGCATACCGGCCTCGGATCGTGTTCGTCGACGCCGACAACAAGCCGATCGACCTCGGCAGCGACCCCGCGTTCGTGCCCGACTTCGAAATGCCGGGCGCGGCAGAACTTCTCGACCCACGCATCGTTGCGCGGTAACCGTGCTCCTGGCGATCGACGTCCGCAACACCCACACCGTCGTCGGGCTGATCTCGGGCTCCAAGGAGCACGCGAAGGTGGTGCAGCAGTGGCGGATCCGCACCGAGCCCGAGATCACCGCGGACGAGCTGGCGTTGACCATCGACGGGCTGATCGGTGACGACTCCGAGCGGCTCACCGGCGCCGCCGCGCTGTCGACCGTTCCCTCGGTGCTGCACGAGGTCCGCATCATGCTCGACCAGTACTGGCCGTCGGTGCCGCACGTGCTGATCGAGCCCGGGGTGCGCACCGGCATCCCGCTGCTGGTGGACAACCCCAAGGAGGTGGGCGCCGACCGGATCGTCAACTGCCTGGCCGCGTTCCACCGCTTCCAAAGCGCCGCCATCGTCATCGATTTCGGCTCCTCGATCTGCGTCGACGTGGTGTCGGCGAAGGGCGAGTTCCTCGGCGGGGCGATTGCGCCCGGCCTGCAGGTCTCCTCGGACGCCGCCGCCGCCCGCTCCGCCGCGCTGCGCCGGGTGGAGCTGACCCGGCCGCGCTCGGTGGTCGGCAAGAACACCGTCGAATGCATGCAGGCCGGCGCCGTGTTCGGCTTCGCCGGCCTGGTCGACGGGCTGGTCGGCCGGATCCGCGAGGACGTCGACGGCTTCACCAGCGACCTCGGCGACGACGTCGTCGTCGTGTCCACCGGCCACGCCGCACCGTTGCTGCTGCCCGAGCTGCGCACCCAGAGCCACTACGACCGGCACCTCACGCTGCACGGCCTGCGCCTGGTTTTCGAACGCAACCGCGACGCGCAGCGGCGGCTCAAGACCGCGCGCTGACGCGGCGCCGGCGCGAGCGCCACGCCGGGTCATTTAAGCTGGCACGTCGTGAGTGCCGCCGATTCAGACATCCCCGAGCAGTACCGGATCCGCCGGGAGAAGCGCGCTCGCCTGCTGGCAGAGGGCCGCGACCCGTACCCCGTCGCCGTGGAACGCACGCACACCCTGGCGCAGGTGCGCGCCGCGTACCCCGACCTGCCGGTCGACACCGCCACCGACGACGTGGTCGGCGTCGCCGGCCGGGTGATCTTCGCCCGCAACTCCGGCAAGCTGTGCTTCGCCACGCTGCAGGAGGGCGACGGCACCACGCTGCAGGTCATGCTCAGCCTGGACAAGGTCGGGCAGGAGTCCCTCGACGCGTGGAAGGCCGACGTCGACCTCGGCGACATCGTCTGGGTGCACGGCACCGTGATCAGCTCGCGGCGCGGCGAACTGTCGGTGCTGGCCGACAGCTGGCGGATCGCGTCCAAGTCGCTGCGGCCGCTGCCCGTCGCGCACAAGGAGATGAGCGAAGAGTCGCGGGTGCGGCAGCGCTACGTCGACCTGATCGTGCGCCCCGAGGCGCGCGCGGTGGCCCGACAGCGGGTCGCCGTCATCCGGGCCATCCGCAACGCGCTGGAACGGCGGGGATTTCTCGAAGTGGAAACCCCAATGTTGCAGACGCTGGCCGGCGGCGCGGCGGCGCGGCCGTTCATCACCCATTCCAATGCCCTCGACATCGATCTCTACCTGCGCATCGCGCCGGAACTGTTCCTCAAGCGGTGCGTCGTCGGGGGTTTCGACAAGGTCTTTGAAGTAAATCGAGTGTTCCGAAACGAGGGCGCCGATTCCACGCATTCTCCCGAATTCTCGATGCTGGAGACCTATCAGGCCTACGGAACGTATGACGATTCGGCAGTTGTGACGCGTGAGCTTATTCAAGAGGTCGCCGATGAGGCCATCGGAACCCGACAACTGCCGCTGCCCGACGGGACTGTCTACGACATAGACGGAGAATGGGCGTCGATTGAAATGTACCCGTCGTTGTCTGCGGCACTCGGTGAAGAGATCACCCCGGCCACGACCGTCGACCGGCTGTGGGCGATCGCCGAGCGGCTCGGGGTCGAGATCCCCCGCGACCGCGGCTACGGGCACGGGAAACTGGTCGAAGAGCTCTGGGAACACACGGTGGGCAACACCCTCGTCGCCCCTACGTTCGTCCGGGACTTCCCGGTCGAGACAACGCCTTTGACACGACAACACCGCAGCATCGCCGGCGTCACCGAGAAGTGGGACCTCTACGTGCGCGGCGTCGAACTGGCGACCGGCTATTCGGAGTTGACCGACCCGGTGGTGCAGCGGGAGCGATTCGCCGCACAGGCCCGGGCCGCGGCCGCCGGCGACGACGAGGCGATGGCGCTCGACGAAGACTTTCTCGCCGCACTGGAGTATGCGATGCCGCCGTGCACGGGAACGGGAATGGGTATCGACCGGTTGTTGATGTCATTGACCGGGTTGTCAATTCGAGAGACTGTTTTGTTCCCGATTGTTCGGCCGCACACGCAGTAGAAAGCGGCAACTGTGCGGCTTGCGCACAGATTGAGTATGCTGCCCGGATATGGCACATTGGTGACCGGGGAGGTCCATCCAATCTGCTCAGCAACTTCTCAGGATGAAACGCGAGGGTAAGCTAATGGCGAAAAAAGTGACCGTCACCTTGGTCGATGATTTCGACGGTGCCGGCGCAGCCGACGAAACGGTCGAATTCGGCCTCGACGGGGTGACGTATGAGATTGATCTTTCGTCCAAGAATGCCGCGAAACTTCGCAACGATCTGAAGCAATGGGTGGAGGCCGGTCGCCGGGTCGGCGGCAGGCGGCGGGGGCGGTCCGGCACCGCCGGCCGGGGCCGCGGCGCCATCGACCGTGAGCAGAGCGCAGCCATCCGCGAATGGGCGCGCCGCAACGGGCACAACGTCTCCACCCGCGGTCGCATCCCGGCCGACGTGATCGACGCGTTTCACGCCGCGACCTAGCAGGCTTTCGGACCGGCGCCCGGGCAGCAATAGCCCGGGCGCCGGTTTTCGTTTCGCTGGACGCGAAAGGGCGAACGGCAACCCAAGGAAACGAATTCGCGCATTGTGACGTTTGTTCAGTTAAGGCGCCTTTCGCCGGGGAAGTCCACCGAGAAGTCCGCACAAACAAAGCGGAGACCCCGGCGGCAGGGGGGCGCAACGTTAGGCCCCCCGGCGAGCCGACCATTACAGTGGACGGCAGGTACGCGATGCCGGCCCCTGGGGAGCGGCAAGGCTGCTTGAAGGGCCGCCAAAAGGTGAGTACCGAGGTGAGGGAGAGCAGGTAACCCGATGTTTGAAAGATTTACCGACCGTGCCCGCAGGGTCGTCGTCCTGGCGCAAGAAGAGGCCCGGATGCTCAACCACAACTACATCGGGACCGAGCACATCCTGTTGGGTTTGATCCACGAGGGCGAGGGCGTCGCCGCGAAGTCGCTGGAGTCGCTGGGCATCTCGCTGGAGGGCGTCCGCAGCCAGGTCGAGGAGATCATCGGCCAGGGCCAGCAGGCGCCGTCGGGGCACATCCCGTTCACGCCGCGCGCCAAGAAGGTGCTGGAGCTGAGCCTGCGCGAGGCGCTGCAACTCGGCCACAACTACATCGGCACCGAGCACATCCTGCTCGGCCTGATTCGTGAGGGCGAGGGCGTGGCCGCGCAGGTGCTGGTCAAGCTCGGCGCCGAGCTGACCCGGGTGCGCCAGCAGGTGATCCAGCTGCTCAGCGGCTACCAGGGCAAGGAGGCCGCGGAGGCCGGCACGGGTGGCCGTGGCGGCGAGTCCGGCAGCCCGTCCACGTCGCTGGTGCTCGACCAGTTCGGCCGCAACCTGACCGCCGCCGCGATGGAGGGCAAGCTCGACCCCGTCATCGGCCGCGAGAAGGAAATCGAGCGGGTCATGCAGGTGCTCAGCCGGCGCACCAAGAACAACCCGGTGCTGATCGGCGAGCCCGGCGTCGGCAAGACCGCCGTCGTGGAGGGCCTGGCGCAGGCCATCGTGCACGGGCAGGTTCCCGAGACGCTGAAGGACAAGCAGCTCTACACCTTGGACCTGGGTTCGCTGGTGGCGGGCAGCCGCTACCGCGGTGACTTCGAGGAGCGCCTCAAGAAGGTGCTCAAGGAGATCAACACGCGCGGCGACATCATCCTGTTCATCGACGAGCTGCACACCCTGGTGGGTGCCGGGGCCGCCGAGGGCGCGATCGACGCCGCGTCGATCCTCAAGCCGAAGCTGGCCCGCGGCGAGCTGCAGACCATCGGCGCCACCACGCTCGACGAGTACCGCAAGTACATCGAGAAGGACGCCGCCCTGGAGCGCCGCTTCCAGCCGGTCCAGGTGGGCGAGCCCACGGTGGAGCACACCATCGAGATCCTCAAGGGCCTGCGGGACCGGTACGAGGCGCACCACCGGGTCTCGATCACCGACGGTGCCCTGGTCGCGGCGGCCACGCTGGCCGACCGCTACATCAACGACCGGTTCCTGCCGGATAAGGCGATCGACCTGATCGACGAGGCCGGCGCGCGGATGCGGATCCGCCGGATGACCGCTCCGCCAGACCTGCGCGAGTTCGACGAGAAGATCGCCGACGCGCGCCGGGAGAAGGAGTCGGCGATCGACGCCCAGGACTTCGAGAAGGCGGCGAACCTGCGCGACCGCGAGAAGCAACTGGTGGCGCAGCGCTCCGAGCGCGAGAAGCAGTGGCGGTCCGGCGATCTCGACGTGGTCGCCGAGGTCGACGACGAGCAGATCGCCGAGGTGCTGGGCAACTGGACCGGCATCCCGGTGTTCAAGCTCACCGAGGCCGAGACCACCCGCCTGCTGCGCATGGAGGACGAGCTGCACAAGCGGATCATCGGCCAGGAGGACGCCGTCAAGGCCGTCTCGAAGGCAATCCGCCGCACCCGCGCGGGGTTGAAGGACCCCAAGCGCCCGTCGGGTTCGTTCATCTTCGCCGGCCCGTCCGGTGTCGGTAAGACCGAGCTGTCCAAGGCGCTGGCCAACTTCCTGTTCGGCGACGACGACGCGCTCATCCAGATCGACATGGGCGAGTTCCACGACCGGTTCACCGCGTCGCGGTTGTTCGGCGCCCCGCCGGGATACGTGGGCTACGAGGAGGGCGGCCAGCTCACCGAGAAGGTCCGGCGCAAGCCGTTCTCGGTGGTGCTGTTCGACGAGATCGAAAAGGCGCACCAGGAGATCTACAACAGCCTGCTGCAGGTCCTCGAGGATGGTCGGCTCACCGACGGTCAGGGCCGCACGGTGGACTTCAAGAACACCGTGTTGATCTTCACCTCGAACCTCGGCACCGGCGACATCTCCAAGCCGGTCGGTCTGGGCTTCACCCAGGGCGGCGGTGAGAACAACTACGAGCGGATGAAGCAGAAGGTCAATGACGAGCTGAAGAAGCACTTCCGCCCGGAGTTCCTCAACCGCATCGACGACATCATCGTCTTCCACCAGCTGAGCCGCGAGGAGATCATCAAGATGGTCGACCTCATGGTCAGCCGGGTCGGCAACCAGCTCAAGGCCAAGGACATGGCGTTGGAGCTGACCGAGAAGGCGAAGTCGTTGCTGGCCAAGCGCGGTTTCGATCCGGTGCTGGGGGCGCGCCCGTTGCGGCGCACCATTCAGCGCGAGATCGAGGACCAGCTGTCGGAGAAGATCCTCTTCGAGGAGCTGGGTCCCGGTCAGGTCGTCACCGTCGACGTGGACAACTGGGACGGCGAGGGCAGCGGCGAGGACGCGGTGTTCACCTTCACCGGCGCCCGCAAGCCGCCGGCCGAACCCGACCTGGCGAAGGCCGGCGCGCACAGCGCCCCCGACACGCCGTAGGCAATGCAGACACGGGCGGGCGGTTCCCTTCGGGGAGCTGCCCGCCCGTTTCGCTTGCCTGACCGCCCGTGGTTTACTGGCTTCGTCCTGACGGGCGACGGAATCTGGTGAAATTCCAGAACGGTCGCGCCACTGTCGATAGTCAGACCCATCGCCCGTCATCACCTAGCGGGGACGCGCGCATCCCCGGAAGGAGTCGACCAATGTCTCAGCCCCGGACCACCGCCGCCCGCTCGGTTGACCTGTCGGCGGCGGGCGCCGCGCTGTGGCTGACGGCCACGGTCGTCGTGGCTTTGCTGGCCATCTACTTCGTCGGCATCGACCAGGGGGCGGTGTCGCTGTTCGGCAGCGATTCGCACGTCCACGAATTCGTGCACGACGCGCGGCACCTGCTCGGCTTCCCCTGCCACTGAATCGCATGGAGAAGCGTTTGATCGGACGCGGCCTGCTGGCCGGGGCGATCGGCGCCGCGCTGGCGTTCGCGTTCGCCCGGCTGTGCGCCGAGCCCGTCATCGGCCGCGCGATCGCCTTCGAGGACGGCCGGGCCGACGCCGAGAACGCGCACGGCGTGCATGAGCACGGCGCGGAGCTGTTCACCCGTGGTGTGCAGTCCGGCGCCGGGCTGGGCTTCGGTGTGCTGATCTTCGGCGTCGCCGTGGGCGCGCTGTTCGCCGTGCTGTTCTGCGTCGTCTACGCGCGCTCGGAATCCGCTGCGCCGCAGCGGCTTTCCTGGTCGCTTGGCGCCGGCGCCTTCGTCGCGGGGTATCTGGTGCCGTTCGTGAAGTACCCGCCGAACCCACCGGCCGTGGGCCAATCGGACACCATCGGGACGCGCACCGGGTGGTACCTGGTCCTGCTGGTGACCTCGGTCGCGCTGGCCGTCGGGGCCGCGTGGTTGCGCCGACGCCTGACCGCCCGCCACGGCGCGACGAACGCGACGCTGTTGGCGGCGGCGGCCTACCTGGTGGCGGTCGCCGCGGTGGCGGTGTTGTTGCCGACCGTCGACGAGACGCCAGAACCGTTGCGCGACCCCGCGGGCGCCATCGTCTACCCCGGCTTTCCCGCCGACGTGCTCTATGAGTTCCGGCTGGTGTCGCTGGCCGCCCAGGCGATCCTGTGGGCGGCGATCGCCCTGGTGTTCGGGGCGCTCGCGGCCCGGCTGCTGGGGGAGCGGGCCGAGAGCGGACGGGCGCCGAGCCTCGCGGCGTGACCGCCGTCGGCCGGCTGATCCTGGTGTCGCACGCCATGACCAATGCCGTGGCGGCGGCCCGGTTCCCCGCCGACGAACCGCTCAACGATCTCGGCCGCCGGCAGGTCGAAGCCGTTGCGGGACAGTGTGACCGGGCGGGCCGTCAGCTGCGCGGGCCGGAGCGCCGCGCCGAGCAGACCGCGCGGCTGTTGGGGCTGCGCGCAGTGGCGGAGCCGCTGCTGGCCGACCTCGACTGCGGGCGGTGGCGCGGGCGCACGCTGCAGGAGGTGCCCCCCGACGAGCTGGCGGTGTGGCTGGCCGACCCCGCGGCCGCGCCGCACGGCGGCGAATCGATCGCCGAGCTGACCGAGCGGGTGGCGGCCTGGCTGGGCTCGGTCGCGACCGCCGGGCCGGGCCGCACCGTGGCGGTGACGCACCCGGCGGTGATTCGCGCCGCGATCGTCGCGGCGCTCGGCGCGCCGGCGGATGCGTTCTGGCGCATCGACATCAGGCCGGTCAGCCGCACCGCGCTGCACTACCGCGACCGACGCTGGACGCTGCGGCTCTGAGCCGTCAGCGCGGCGCGATCAGCGCGAAGACCTGCCGGGCCACCTGCAACATCCAGCCCGTCACGGTCGGCCCGTGGTCGCGCGGCCAGGTCAGCTGAAAACTGACCACCCACGGCTGCTGGGTCTTGTCGACGGCATACCAGCTGAACGTCAAATCCCCCGGCAGGCCACCGGCTTTCGCGCCGATGTAGGGCCACACGTTGCGGTCCAGCTGGATACCCGCCACCGCCGACAGGATCTGGCGCACCGGCGCCGCCTTGCCCGTCGCGTCGGCCTGCAGCGCCGCGTGCACCCGGCAGATGTCCTGCGCGTTGCCGTACCACTCGGCGCCGTAGGACGACGCCGGCGAGTGGGCGCGGATCGGGTCCGGGTCGTAGTGCGAGGCGTTCGCCTGCGCCAGCAACCGGGCCCGCACCTCCGGGGACCCGTGCTCCCATTCGCTGCGCAGGTCGGGCCTGCCCCAGCCGACGGAGAACAGCTCGTACATGGTGGGAAACGGCGTCATGGCGGCCGGATCATGGTGGCCCGCGGTGGCCAGCGCTTCTTCGATCGCGTGGGTGCCCAGCTTGTCGATCAGCAGGTCGGTGGCCATGTTGTCGCTGGTGGCGATCATCTTCTCCGCGGCCGTGCGCACCGAGACCTGCGCCCCGGCCGGCAGCGCCAGGCCGGAAGAGCCGACAGCGCGGCTCTTTTCGGTGACCGTCAGCTGATCGTCCCACGACACCGTCCCGGCCTTGACCGCGGTGGCCACCGCGTGCAGGACGTACAGCTTGAAAATCGATGCCAGGGGCAGGGATTGCTCAGTGTTGGTGCCCGCCACCGGATCACACCGGCCGTCGTCGACCTTAGCGACCTGGTAGGAGTAGCGGGCACCGGTCTTGCCCAGCACCGCGTCGACGTCGTGCCAGGACTTGACCGTCGGCGGCAACGTCTCCAGGTCGAACCGGTCCACCCAGCCGCCGTCGTCGGTGTGAATCCGGATGTCTTGTCGCGCACCGTAAGACGAGGTGAGGTGCAGCGTGGCGACGCTGGCGCCGATGTCGACGCCGTTGAGGGTGAACGGGCGGTCCCACCACAACGCCTCCATGGTGGTCTGCACCGACTCCACCTTGTCCGGCGCGGCCAGCGTGCGCACCCCGACCGGGCCGATGGGCCAGTCGGAGTTCAGCATGTCCAGGGTTTGTTGGGCGCGGATGCCGGGCGGGGTCCGGGTGTCGATCTCCCGCCCTGCGTTGGCCGCGTTCGCCTGGGGGGACGGCGAAGACGCGCAACCCGGCGCGAACGACACGACCAGAGCGGTCGCGGCGCCCAGCGCCAGCGCGCGGCGCCACGCCGAGATGCCGCTAATCGGCCTGCTTGTTGCCGGCAACGTCCATCACAACCTCGAATTCCAGCAACGTGGCCCCGGTCGCCACCGGGTTCGCCCGCTCGCCCGCGTGGGCCGCGATGGCGGGCCCCTGCGCCCACGCCTGGAAGGCCTCTTCGGACTCCCACTGCGTGACCACGAAATATCGGTTCTCGCCCTTGATCGGGCGCAGCAACTGAAACCCGAGGAACCCGGGCTGGTTGTCGACCGCGTGCGCCCGGTGCGCGAACCGCTTCTCCAGCTCGGGGCCGGCGTCGGCGGGTACCTCGATTGCGTTGATCTTCACCACTGGCGACATGCCGCTAGGCTACCCCGCCCCTCCCCGCGCTCGGCCCGTGGGCGGGGCACGCAAGATGGTGCTATGCCCAGCCAACTGCTGACGTGCCACGGGGGCCACGGCGCACCGGTAGTGCTGGTGCACGGCCTGATGGGGCGGGGTTCCACCTGGCCGCGGCAGCTGCCGTGGCTGACGCGGCTGGGCACGGTCTACACCTACGACGCGCCGTGGCACCGGGGCCGCGACGTGGCCGACCCGCACCCGATCAGCACCGAACGGTTCGTGGCCGACCTGGCCGACGCGGTGGCCACGCTGGCGACCCCGGTGCGGCTGGTCGGGCATTCGATGGGCGCGCTGCACTCGTGGTGCCTGGCCGCCGAGCGACCCGAGTTGGTCGACGCGCTGGTCCTCGAGGACATGGCCCCGGACTTCCGCGGCCGCACCACCGGCCCCTGGGAACCGTGGCTGCACGCCCTGCCCGTCGAATTCGGTTCGGCGCAGCAGGTTTTCGACGCGTTCGGGCCGGTCGCCGGGCAGTACTTCCTCGAGGCGTTCGACCGCACCGGCACCGGTTGGCGGTTGCACGGGCAGCCCGCGCGGTGGATCGAGATCGCCGCCGAGTGGGGCACCCGCGACTATTGGGCGCAGTGGCGGGGGGTGCGGGCGCCGGCGCTGCTGATCGAGGCCGGCGACTCGGTCACCCCGCCGGGACAGATGCGCACCATGGCCCAAATGGGCTACGCCACAACCTATGTGATGGTCGAACAGGCGGGCCACCTGATCCATGACGAGGCCCCCCAGCGGTACCGCGCGGCGGTCGAGTCGTTCCTGACGGCGCCACGACCGTGAACCCGCTACCCCTCGCCGGCCAGGGCGAAGCGCCCGTCGGCGGTCTGGGTGACCAGGCCGTCGGACAGCAGCGAGAACAGGGCCCGGTCGCGCTGGGCCGTGTCGGTCAGCCAGGCCACGTCGAGCTCGGCGCGCGTCACCGGAAAATCGCTGGCGCGCAACACATCTAAGAGCCGACCGCGCACCTGCCGGTCGGTGCCGGCGTAGGCCTGCGCACGCCGCGGCGGCCCCTGGGCCGCGGGGTAGCCGGCGTGCCGCCACGCGCAGTGCCGCAGCGGGCACAGGCCGCAGCGCGGCGCGCGTGCGGTGCACACCGTCGCACCCAGCTCCATCAACGCCACCGAGAATTGCGGCGCCGTCTCCTCCGCCGGCAACAGGGCTTCGACGTCGGCGTGGTCGCGGGTCGCCGACGGCGAGCCGGCGTCTGCCAGGCCGTGCACCACCCGCGCCACCACCCGGCGCACATTGGTGTCGACCACCGGAACCCGTTGGCGGTAGGCGAAACAGGCGACGGCGCGCGCGGTGTAGCTGCCGACGCCGGGCAGGCCCAGCAAGGTCTCGACGTCGTCGGGCACCACGTCGCCGTGGTCGCGCGCGATGGCGACCGCGCACTCGTGCAGCCGCTTGGCGCGCCGCGGGTACCCCAGCTTGCCCCAGGCGCGCAGCACGTCGGCCGCGCTGGCCGCCGCGGTGGCCGACGGGGTGGGCCAGCGCCGGACCCAGTCCGACCAGATCGGCAGCACCCGGGCAACCGGCGTCTGCTGCAGCATGAATTCGCTCACCAAGATCTGCCACGCGCTGACGCCGGGCTGGCGCCAAGGTAGGTCGCGGCGCGCGCGCTCGTACCACCCCAGAAGTTCACCCGGCGGGATTTGCCCCGAACTAGCCACGACGGACCGTGGCACAGCACAATATGGGCCATGCCCAACACCGCCCCGGCGACATCATGGAAAACACTCAAAGAGGGTAACGAGCGATTCGTCGCCGGCAGCCCCGAACATCCCAACCAGAGCGTCGAGCGCCGCGCCGGCCTGGCTAGCGGCCAGCAGCCGATCGCGGCGATCCTGGGATGCGCGGACAGCCGGGTCTCCGCCGAGCTGCTGTTCGACCAGGGCCTCGGCGACATCTTCGTGGTCCGCACCGCGGGGCAGGCCATCGACTCGGCGGTCCTGGGATCGCTGGAGTACGCGGTGGCCGTCCTCAAGGTGCCGCTGGTCGTCGTGGTGGGCCACGACAGCTGCGGCGCCGTCAAGGCGGCGGTCGGCGCCATCGACGACGGCGCGATCCCCCCAGGGTTCGTGCGCGACGTGGTCGAGCGCGTCGCGCCGTCGATCCTGGTGGGCCGGCGCGACGGCCTGAGCAGCGTCGACCAGTTCGAGAAGCGGCACGTGGCCGAGACGGTGGCCCAGCTCGCGTCCCGGTCGGCGATCATCGGCGAGAAGGTGGCCGACGGCACCCTGGCCGTCGTCGGCGTCACCTACCACCTGGCCGACGGCCGGGCGGAGCTGACCGACCACGTCGGCGACATCGGCGAATAACGAGCCGATCCCCGGCGAATAACACGGAAATCCCGGGGGGATAACGGCCGCCCTACACGTCGGTGGGCCAGCAAACCCGGCGACACGCCGGGGTGGCTCAGCCGAATCGGCGTGACCTGCGCCTACGCTGCAAACGTGCTGGATCTGGAACCGCGTGGCCCGCTACCCACCGAGATCTATTGGCGGCGCCGAGGCCTGGCCATTGGTATCGCGGTCGTCGTGATCGGGATCGTGGCCGCCGTCGTCATCGCCTTCATGGGGCACAGCGCGGGCGCCAAGCCCGCCAGTGCCGACAAAGCCAACTCCGCCCAGAACAAGCCGGGCGCGCCCGCGCCGCAGGTGCCGCCCCCGCCGGGTCCCGAGGGGCCCGTCCCGGTGCAGCCGCCGGCGCAGGGGCAGAACCCCGAAACGGCCACGCCGACCGCGGCCGTGCAGCCGCCGCCGGTCCTCAAGGAGGGCGACGACTGCCCCGACTCGACGCTGGCCGTCAAGGGCCTGACCAACGCGCCCCAGTACTTCATCGGTGACCAGCCGAAATTCACCATGGTGGTGACCAACATCGGGCTGGTGGCCTGCAAGCGCGACGTCGGCGCCGCGGTGCTGGCGGCCTACGTGTACTCGCTGGACAACAAGCGGCTGTGGTCGAACCTGGACTGCGCCCCGTCCAACGAGACGCTGATCAAGACATTCACACCCGGCGAGCAGGTCACCACCGCGGTCACCTGGACCGGGATGGGCTCGGCGCCGCACTGCCCGCTGCCGCGGCCGGCGATCGGGCCGGGCACCTACAACCTGGTCGTGCAGCTGGGCAACCTGCGCTCGCAGCCGGTGCCGTTCATCCTCAACCAGCCGCCGCCACCGCCCGGGCCGGTGCCCGGGCAGCCCGCGGTGGTGCCACCGCCGGAGGCCCCGCCGGCGGGCCCGGTCCCGGCCGGCTGACGCAGCAGCTCGGGTCGGCTCAGCTCAGTTCAGCTCAGTTCAGTTCAGCTCAGCTCAGCTCAGTGAGTCGGTGATCGTCGACTCCGCCAGCTGCGACAACCCCTCGCGGACGTGCCTCGCCCACATCGCCCCGATGCCGTCGACCGACTGCAGGTCGCTGGCGCTGGCGGCCAGCACGTTCTGCAGCGTGCCGAAGGAGCGGACCAACAGGTCGGCGTGGGCGAACTGCAGCCGTGGAATGCCGGCCAGGGCCCGGTAGCCGCGGGGGCTGACCGCGGAGTCCTGCGCCTCGGCGGTGGTCGGGTAGCCGAACACCTTGGCCAGCGCGGTGAAATCGAGCAGCTCGGCGTCCGACAGGGCGTCGAGCTCGTCGAGCGTCGCCGTCGTCTGCGCCTCGGGCAGCGGCTCGGGGCTCGCGTGATAGTCGCGCACCATCAGCTCCCGGGCGGTGTCGTTGCCGCCCAGCAACTCCTCGAGCTGTAGCCGCAGCTGGCGGCCGTCGGTGCCGAGCTCGACGACGTCGTCGTCGATCGCGAGCCCGATGCGTCGGACCAGCTCCAGGCGCTGCACCACCGTCAGCACGTCGCGCAGCGTCACGAAGTCCTCGATCTCGGCGCGCGAGAGCTGCCTGCTGACTTCGTCGAGCCGGATCTTGTAGCGCTCCAGGGTGGCGATGGCCTGGTTGGCCCGCGACAGGATGGTCGCCGAGTCGGCCACCACGTGGCGCTCGCCGCCGACGTAGACGGTCACGATGTTCATCGAATGGCTGACCGAGATCACCGGGTAACCGGTCTGGATGGCCGCCCGTTCGGCGGAGCGGTGCCGCGTCCCGGACTCGTCGGTGGGGATCGACGGGTCCGGCACCAGCTGCACGTTGGCCCGCACGATGCGGCTGCCGTCGGTGGACAGGACCACGGCGCCGTCCATCTTTGCCAGCTCCCGCAGCCGCGTCGGTGCGTACCGCACGTCGAGGGCGAAACCGCCGTCGCAGATGGCCTCGACGTTCTCGTCGTTGCCGAGCACGATCAGCGCGCCGGTACGGCCACGCAGGATGCGCTCCAGGCCGTCGCGCAGCCCGGTGCCGGGCGCGAGGCGGGCGACGGTGTCACGCAGCGTCGGACGAGTCACAGCGAGTCATTGTGCGGCCCCGGTGCGCGGCGCGTCCACTCTTTGCGGGACTCGGCGATGGCGACCATGTGTTGCAGCGCCGCGCCGATGGTCGGCGCGCGCAGCGCCCGCATGCCGCTCGGGACGATCTCGCGGCGCGGATCGTCGCCGTCGGGGATGAGGGCGATGCTGAACCCCTGCCGCGCGGCCTCGCTCAGGCGGCGGCCCATGCCGCTGATCCGGCGCAGGTCTCCGGCCAGCCCGACCTCGCCGATCATCACCGCCGTCGTCGGCAGCGGCAGGTCCGCCAGCGCCGACGCCAGCGCGACGGCCACCGCCAGGTCCGCCGACGGGTCCGTGAGCCGCATGCCCCCGACGGTGGACAGGTAGATGTCGTGCGCCGAAATGGGCAGCTTGCCGTGCTTCTCCAGCACGGCGGTGATCATCGCCGCGCGAGAGTGGTCGATGCCGCTGACAGCCCGCCGCGGTGACCCGCCCGCCGGCGTGGCCAGCAACGCCT
>NZ_LZKC01000044.1:0-2256 GCF_001672685.1 Mycobacterium sp. E2462 | reverse complement strand
CGACGCTCACCGGGTAGAGCGGCCCGGGCGCCACCGTCCGGCCGAGCCGCTCGGCGACCATGGCCAGATCGGCCAGCCCGCTCTCCGAGACGCTCCCCCCGCCCAGCTCTTCCGGGACCAGCAGGCCGGTCCAGCCGAGTTCCGCGGCGCGCCGCCACCAGGCCAGGTCGAACGACGCTCCCGCGGCATGCAGTTCCCGCACGCGGCGTAGGGGTGCCTCCTTGTCGAGGAAGGCCTGGGTGGTCGAGGTGAAGAGAAGTTTCTCGGGAGAGTCGAGTGTGGTCATGCTGCCTCTCGTCGAGTTCGCCGGCGGCTTCGATGGTAGCAATGGCCGCTACGGTAAGAGCTACCGGAGCCGAATCGATAGGGCGTCACATGGCGAACACACGCCGCAGGGAGCGCGCGTGCAGGGCCCAGTTCTCCTGCGAGACGTCCCATCCGGGAACGGACGCGTCGAAGCCGTTGAATGCCGCTGCGATGACGTGCAATTCGGTGTGCACGTATGCGTGCAGCAGCCGGTTGGCGAAGTCGATGGCTTCGTCGCGGCACGGGTCGATCTCGGCGCAGTCGATGAACGTCGGCGGCAGCCCTTCGAGATTGGCGCGATGCGCCGGCACGTGTTGCCCGGTGGCGCTGGCGTGCCCCAGGTAGTGGCCCCACGCGCGGCTCACGGCGGGGCCGTTGAGGCCCGGCGTGCGTTGGAACTCGCGCCGCGACTGCGTCGCGTCGGAGTCGAGCATCGGCTGGTGCAGGATCTGCACCAGGATCTGCGGGCCCTCGTCGTCGAACATGCGCTGGCTCAGCCCGGCCACCAGGGCGGCGCCGGCGTCACGGCCCATCACCGCGATGCGGCCGACGTCCACGCGCAGCTCCGCGCAGTTGCGCAGGGCGTAGTACAGGCCCGCCTCGACGTCGTCCAGCGCGGCGGGACAGGGCTGTTCGGGCGCCAGCCGGTAGTCCACCGACACCAGCAGGCAACCGCCGGCCCTGGCGAGTTCCACACAGTGCGCGTGGTCGGTGTCCAGGTTGCCGGTCACGAAGCCGCCGCCGTGGGCGTACAGGACGAGGGGTGACCCGGCGGCCGCCCGGTCCAGGTCGGGCCCCCGGTAGAAACGCAGGCTCAGCTGATGGCCGCCGGGACCGGTGATCGACCGGGTCTCGATGTGCACGCCGTCGGTGTCGGCGGCCGCAGCGCGCTCGGCGGCGAGCCGGTCGGCGTGGGTCCGCTCGTCGGCCAGCGTCTCGCTGCGGAACTCGACCACGCCAAGCTCGAGCGCGGCATCGCGCAGCGCCGGGTCGAGGCGGTTAAGGCCTTGCGGCCGCGTCACATTCGTCTGCGTCATAGCCTCTCGTCTTCCGGTGCATGGTGCGGGCCGACCGTCGGGACGGGGCCCGGTGGCCGCGAACAGAGCCACCTTCAAGGTAGACCTGCGATTTCGGGGGGCGAACGACGAGGTGGCGCGGGCGGCGGAGCGCCGTTGGGCTTCGTTGCTATCTATATTATGATAGCGAAATTCCGCTGGCTTCAGGAGGGGCGCCGATGACGCTGAGCACCGACCCGGACCGACAGCCCGTCTCGCTCGACTTCACCGGTGAGACCAGCCCCTACCCCTTCTTCGAATACATGCGGCGCACCGACCCGGTGTGGCACGGAGCCCTGGGTGACCCGAGCCAGCTGCCCGAGGAGCTACGCCCGTCCGATGAGTGGGTGCTGTTCGGTTACGACGGTGTGCACCAGGCGTTTCGCGACGACCGGACCTTCACGTCGGCGGCCTATGACAAGACCATCGGCCTGGTGATGGGCCACACCATCCTGGCCATGGGCGGCAAGGAACACCACGACCACCGCAACCTGGTGGCGAAGGCTTTTCGGTCCAGCGCGCTGGCGCGCTGGGAGCCGTCGGTGGTCGCACCGATCTGCGACCGCCTGGTCGACGAGATCAAGGCCGACGGCCACGCCGACCTGGTGAAGGCGGTGACCTTCGAATTTCCCACCCGCATCATCGCCACGCTGCTCGGCCTGCCGCCGGAGGATCTCGACCTGTTCCGGCGGCTGTCGCTCGACCTCATCTCGATCCCGACCGACATCGTGGCCGGCCTCAATGCCGCGACCGAGCTCTACGACTACTTCCTCGGTCAGGTCGAGCAGCGCCGGCGCGCGCCCACCAACGACATCATCGGCGACCTGGTCACAGCGGAGATCGACGGGGAGCGGCTCACCGACGAGGCCATCATCGCGTTCCTGCGCCTGCTGCT
>NZ_LZKC01000043.1:0-10718 GCF_001672685.1 Mycobacterium sp. E2462 | reverse complement strand
CTACGACGTGCACCGCGCGATCGAGTCGATCGTCGACGTCGGTTCCGCGCTGGTGCTGCGGGCGGACTACGGCGTCGGGATCGTCACCGCGCTGGTCCGGGTGGAAGGCGTGGCCTACGGGCTGATCGCCAACAGCACCCACCACCTGGGCGGCGCCATCGACGCCGAGGCCGCCGACAAGGCGGGCGACTTCCTCGCGCTGTGCGAGTCGTTCCGGTTGCCGATCATCGCGCTGTGCGACACACCGGGCTTCATGGTGGGGCCCGAGGCGGAGAAGGAGGCCGCGGTGCGCCGGTTCGGCCATCTGTTCGTGGTCGGCGCGCAGCTGACGGTGCCGCTGGGCATGATCATCTTGCGCAAGGCCTACGGGCTCGGCGCGATGGCGATGGCCGGCGGGTCCTTCCGGGCGCCGCGATTCACCGTCGCGTGGCCGACCGGCGAGATCGGGGGAATGGGCCTCGAGGGCGCCGTGCGGCTCGGCTTCAGCAAGGAACTCGCCGCCGTCACCGATCCGGGCGAACGCCAGCAGCTCTTCGAGCGCCTGGTAGCGGGCGCCTACGACCACGGCAAGGCGTTACGCGCCGCCACCACGTTCGAACTGGACGACGTCATCGACCCCGCCGCCTCCCGGGCCTGGATCGCCAGGCTGCCGAGAGGCGCGGGCGCAGCGAGCAGGTGAGGGGCTCAGGCGTGGCCGGAGCCGCAGCCGACACCGGGAAGGCATCCGCTGCCGCCCGGGATTCCGCCCGGCCCGGCGTTCTGGCCGCCACCGCCGCAGCCGACGCCGGGGACGCAGCCCTGCCCGCCGGGTCCGCCGCCCGGGCCGTTGAATTGGCCGCCGCCACCGCAGTTGCCGTTCCCGTCGCAACCGCCGCCGCCCGGGTCGTCCTTGAACACGACGTGGGTCGGCGCGCCCGACACGGACGCCGGGCCGGCCGCGATGACGTCAGCGGTCGCGGCCGGAGCTGCGGCGATCGCGGCGGCGGCTGCCCCGGCGGCAGCAAGGGTTTTCGCAAAGGTTAATTTCGCTAACATGCGTGTCGCATACCACTAAAACTTCGGGACAAACATCTTCAGTTAACCGATTTACGCGAGAGAAGGCGCACTCTATGACCTCATTGGATTTGACCGGCCGCACCGCGATCATCACGGGCGCCTCGCGTGGAATCGGCCTCGCCATCGCTCAGCAACTCGCCGCCGCGGGCGCCAGCGTCGTCCTCACCGCCCGCAAGCAGGAAGCGGCCGACGAGGCGGCGGTGCAGGTGGACGGGCAGGCCCTGGGCGTCGGAGCGCACGCCGTCGACGAGGAGGCCGCCCGCCGCTGCGTCGACATCGCCTTGGAGCGGTTCGGCAGCCTGGACATCCTGGTCAACAACGCCGGCACCAACCCGGCGTTCGGCGCCCTGATCGACCAGGACCACGCCCGGTTCAGCAAGATCTTCGACGTCAACTTGTGGGCGCCGCTGTTGTGGACCTCGCTCGCCGTGAAGGCGTGGATGGGCGAGCACGGCGGGGCCATCGTCAACACGGCCTCCATCGGCGGGCTGCATCAGTCGCCGGGAATGGGCATGTACAACGCGACCAAAGCGGCGCTGATCCACGCCACCAAGCAACTGGCCCTGGAACTTTCACCGCGGGTGCGGGTCAACGCCATCGCACCGGGCGTCGTCCGCACCCGGCTCGCCGAGGCGCTGTGGAAGGACAATGAGGACCCGCTCGCGTCGTCGATCGCGCTGGGACGCATCGGCGAGCCCGCGGACGTGGCCGCCGCGGTGGCGTTCCTGGTGTCGGACGCGGCCAGCTGGATCACCGGCGAAACCATGGTGATCGACGGCGGCCTGCTGCTCGGCGCCGCGCAGGGATTCCAGGCGCGGCCCGGCGGTTCGCAGTGACGATCGCCTGCAGCGCCCGCTGACGACTGCGGGGCCATGATCGCGGGCCAGCGTTGTGGTCGCGATGATTCTTAGGTTGCGCGGCGCCGGACCTCTGGTTTCGCCGTTCGGTGAGAAGTCCCGGCCTCGCGGGGGTAATCCCGCAGAGACGCCGACGCTAAGGTCGGCCGATCAACCTGCGGAAGTGAGTCGCCGAATTGCGTGTCCTGCTCTCGACCTACGACTCCCGCGGGGGCGTCGAGCCGCTGGCGGGACTCGCGCTGCAGCTGCAGGCCCGCGGCGTCGAGGTGCTGGTCTGCGCGCCGCCGGACGAGGAGTTCGCGACCCTGCTGGGCGATGTCGGTGTCCCGCTGGCGCCCTTCGGGGAGCCGCTGCGCGCGATGAAGACGGGCCCGTTGCCGTCGGAGGAGGACCTGCGCCGGCACCTCGACGGGCTGATCGCCGTTCAATTCGACACGGTGGCGACCGCGGCCGCGGGATGCGACGCGCTGGTGTCTACCGGCTTTCCGCCCGTCTCGGCGGCCGTGCGGTCGGTGGCCGAGGCAATCGGCGCCGACTACGTCTACGCCAGCTACCAGCCGACCATCTTGCCGTCGCCGCACTTCCCGCCGCCCGCCTACGCCAACGGCGCGTTCCCGGTGGGGCTGATCGACCACCGGGTGCTCTGGCAGGTCGACGCGCAGTCCATGCAGACGCTGTTCGGCGCCGTGCTCAACGGTCACCGGGCGGCGATCGGGCTGCCGCCGGTGGACAACGTGCGTGACTACGGGATCACCGGCCGGCCGTGGCTGGCGGTCGACCCGACGCTGGGGCCGTGGCAGCGGCCCAGCGACATCGAGGTGGTGCAGACCGGCGCGTGGTTGCTGCCCGACCGGCGTCCGCTGGCCCCGGACTTGACGGCGTTCCTCGACGCCGGCGAAGCGCCCGTCTACGTCGGATTCGGCAGCATGCCCATGCGCGCCTCGCGGGACGTCGCCCAGGTGGCCATCGAGGCGGTCCGCGCGCAGGGCCGCCGTGTGGTACTCGCCCAGGGGTGGGCAGACCTGGCCCCGGTCGACGACTCAGACGACTGCTTCGCGGTCGGCGAGGTCAACCAGCAGGCGCTCTTCGCGCGGGTGGCGGCCGTCGTGCACCACGGCGGTGCCGGCACCACCACCACGGCCGCGCGGGCCGGGGCGCCGCAGGTGCTGATCCCGCAGGGCGCCGATCAGCCCTACTGGGCCGGCCGGGTGACCCGCCTGGGAATCGGCGCCGCGCACGACGGCCCCATTCCCAGCGTCGAGTCCCTGTCGGCGCCGCTGCGGGCGGTCCTGACGCCCGAGGCGCGGGCACGGGCGCGCGCCGTGGCGTCGGCCGTGCGCAGCGACGGTGCGGCGCTGGCCGCGGCGCTGCTGGTCGACGAGGTGACCCGCCGTAAATCCGCGTCCAGCGACACCGCCGACCCGCGGTCGAACCCGCCTAGCGAGGCAGCGCCGAGCCGAAGACGTCCGTCATAGCCTGCCAATGCCGCTCGGCCGCGGCGGCGTCGTAGGGGCCGTTGTCGGGGACCGCGAAGCCGTGGCCCGCCGCGTACCACTCGATGGTGTGCGGCACGCCGGCCGCCGTCAGCGCCTTGTCCAGCTGCTCGGCGTGATCGGGCGTGAACGACGCGTCGTCCTGCGCACCGCCCACGTAAATCGTGGCGCTGATCCGGTCCGCCAGCAGGTGCGGGCTGTCGTCGGCGTCGGTCACCAGGCCGCCGCCGTGGAAGGACGCCGCCGCGGCGACCCGATCCGGGACCCGGCCCGCCACCACCAGCGACGTGCGCCCGCCCATGCAATAGCCGCACACGCCGAATCGTTCACCGCTCACCTCCGGGCGGGCGGCAAGATAATCGAAGAAAACCGAAGCGTCGCTTGCCATCCGATCCGGGGTGACGCTGCCGATCAGGCGGAAAAGCCGCTTGCGCTCCTGCTCGTCGGCAAATACCGTCGCCATGTCGAACGGGGCCCAGTCGGGATCGCGGTAGTACACGTCCGGGAGCAGCACGGTGTAGCCGTAGTCGGCCAGTTTGGCCGCCATCTGCTGGAAGGTGTCGCGCACGCCGCCCGCGTCCGGGTACATGATGACGCCGGGCCACGGGACCTGCGATTCCGGGCCGCCCGGGGTGAACAGGTGCACCGTGCAGATGCCGTCGGGGGTGGTGATGGTGTCGATGACGTTGGGCATCCACTCGTTCTACTCCGCACGATCGCCGACCAATGCACCGCGTCGTTTCGCCGCGGAATTGGAGGGCGTCGACCCGCCCCCGCAAGCGGGAGGTGCCCCCACGCGCGCCGGCTTCGCCGCGCTTGCGATCGCCGCTAAGCTGACCGCGTGCCGATTCCCACCCCCTACGAGGACCTGCTGCGCCTGGTGCTCGAACGGGGCACGGCCAAATCCGACCGCACCGGCACCGGCACCCGCAGCCTGTTCGGCCAGCAACTGCGCTACGACCTGTCGGCCGGCTTCCCGCTGCTCACCACCAAAAAGGTGCACCTCAAATCGGTGGTCTACGAGTTGCTGTGGTTTCTGCGCGGTGATTCCAACGTCGAATGGCTGCAACGCAACGGCGTCACCATTTGGGACGAATGGGCAAGCCCCACAGGCGATCTCGGCCCCGTCTACGGCGTGCAATGGCGGTCTTGGCCGACGCCGACGGGCGAGCACGTCGACCAGATCAGCGCGGCACTCGAGTTGCTGCGCACCGACCCCGACTCACGGCGCATCATCGTCTCGGCGTGGAACGTCGGCGAAATCCCGCAGATGGCGCTGCCGCCGTGCCACGCGTTCTTCCAGTTCTACGTCGCCGACGGGCGGTTGAGCTGCCAGCTCTACCAGCGCAGCGCCGACCTCTTCCTTGGCGTGCCGTTCAACATCGCCAGCTACGCGCTGCTCACCCACATGATGGCCGCCCAATCAGGCTTGGCCGTCGGCGAATTCGTGTGGACCGGCGGTGACTGTCACATCTACGACAACCACGTCGAGCAGGTGCGGTTGCAGCTCACCCGCGAACCGCGACCGTACCCGCAACTGGTTCTGGCGCAACGAGATTCGATCTTCGACTACACCTACGAGGACGTCGTCGTCACCAACTACGATCCGCACCCGGCAATCAAAGCGCCCGTCGCCGTATGACGTCCTCGGTGGGCCTGGTGTGGGCCCAGTCGACGTCTGGCGTCATCGGTCGCGGTGGCGGCATCCCCTGGGACGTGCCTGAGGACCTCGTCCGCTTCAAGGAGGTGACCCTGGGGCACCCGGTGGTGATGGGCCGGCGCACCTGGGAGTCGTTGCCGGCCAGGGTGCGGCCGCTGCCCGGCCGCGAAAACATCGTGTTGTCGCGCCGGGATGACTTCGCCGCAGCGGGGGCCCAAGTGGTCGACTCGCTGGACGCGGCGCTGGCGGCCGCCCAGGGCGGTGGCACCGACACCTGGGTGATCGGCGGCGAGCAGGTCTACGTGCTCGCCCTGCCGCTCGCCAGCCGGTGCGAGGTCACCGAGGTCGACATCGAACTGCCGCGCGACGACGACGACGCGCTGGCGCCCGTGCTCGACGACTCCTGGCTGGGCGAGACGGGGGAGTGGCTCACCAGCCGCTGCGGGCTGCGGTATCGCTTCCACAGCTACCGTCGGCCCGCGAACCCGACCGCCCACACCTGACATACTCGGACACGGGGGTCGATCACCAACACGTCTAGCAGGCGTTATCTGGAAGGAGAACCATCAGTGATATCCGAACCTGCCAAGACGTTTTCTCGCAAGTTCATGGGCTACGACCAAGCCGCGGTCGACGCGCACGTCGAGACGCTGACGGCCAAACAACGGCTGCTCATCGACGACGTCGAAAGCCTGCGGGCCCGGTTACAGGAATCCGGCGAGGAAGCGGCCGCGTTGCGCAAGGAGGTCGCCGTCCTGACGGACACCTCGCCCTCGCCGCACGCGGTACAGCAACGGATGGCCAAGATGCTGCGGCGCGCGGTCGACGAAATCGCCGAGATGCAAGCCGAGGCGCGGGCCGAGGCGGAGGCGCTGATCGCGGCGGCCGAGGCCGAGGCCGAGGCGGCCGAACGCAAGCGCGACGAGGTGCTGGCGGACATGGCCGCGCAACGCGAGGCCTTGGAGGCCGAATACGAGGAGACCCGCAAACAGCTGGAGGCCGAGTTGGCCGCCCTGCGCAACGACGCGCAGCAGGCCCGCGAACAGCTTCTTGCCGAGGCGAAGCAGAAGGCCGACCGGGACCGCGAGGAGGCTCGGCGGGCGGTCGAAGAGGCCACTGCGCAACGCATCGCGGTGCTCGAAAAGCTGATGGTCGTCTACCGCGACCTGGAGCCGGTGCCGGCCGCCCTGGAATCGGCGTACCAGGAACGACAGGGCGAGCCGGCGAACGGCGCGGCCGCGTCGGGGCAGAAGGTCGGCGCGCGGTGAGTGCGCTCGCGGCGTCGCTGAACCCGTCCTGAGTAACGGTAGTCTCAGCGGCGTGTCGACTCAGCGGCTGTCCGTCGCCCAGGCGCGGCGGATAGCCGTTGCGGCGCAAGGCTTTACCGATGCCAAGCCGACCGGTCCGGTCACGCGCGCGCACCTGAAACGGTTGATGGCGCGCATCCAGGTGCTGCAACTGGATTCGGTGTCGGTGGCCGTTCGCGCGCACTACGCGCCGGTGTTCAGCCGGCTCGGCCCCTACGACCGCGACGTCCTGGACCGCGCGGCCTGGGGTCCGCGCTCGGCGCGGCTGCTGGCCGAATACTGGGTGCACGAGGCCGCGCTGGTCACCGTCGACGACTGGCCGCTGCTGCGCTGGCGGATGCGCCAGTACCGGCACGGCCGGTGGGGCACCCACATCGTCAAGGAGAATCCACAGCTCGTCAACGATGTGGTGGCCGCCGTCGCCGAATTGGGGCCCAGCACCGCCGGGCAGATCGAAGCCCACCTGGCCGCCGAGCCGCGCCGGAAGAAAGGCACGTGGTGGACCCGCAGCGACACCAAGTGGGTCGCCGAGGCGCTGTTCGCGGCCGGCGTGCTCACCACCGCCACCCGGGTCGGGTTCGCGCGGCACTACGACCTGTCCGAGCGTGTGCTGCCCGCTGACGTGCTGGCCCGCCAGGTCGACGACGACGAGGCGGTGCGCCAATTGGTGCTGCGCGCCGCGACCGCGCTCGGCGTGGGCACCGAGGCCGACATCCGCGACTACTTCCGGCTCTCCGCCCGTCAGGTCAAGCCCGCACTCGCCGACCTCGTGTCGGCCGGAGAGGTCGAACAGGTCAGCGTCGACGGTTGGCCCGCGCCGGCGTACCTGCGGGCCGGCCGAACGGTGCCCCGCCGCGACCGGGGCACCGCGCTGTTGTGCCCGTTCGATCCGCTGATCTTCTTCCGGCCCCGCGTCGAGCGGCTGTTCGACTTCCATTACCGCATCGAGATCTACACCCCGGCCGCCAAGCGCCAATACGGCTACTACGTCTGGCCGCTGCTGATGGACGGGCAGCTGGTGGCCCGGGTCGACCTCAAGGCGGATCGGGCGGCCGACTCGCTGCGCGTCGTGGGCGCGTTCGGCGAACCCGAGGTGTCGCGGCCCCGCGTCGCCGAGGCGCTGGCCGGCGAGCTGGAATCCATGGCGTCATGGCTCGGGTTGGGCGGGGTCAGCGTGGCCGACCGCGGCGATCTCGCCGCCGAGCTCCGCGCCGCCGCCAAGCGCGCCGGCTGATCGCGGCGCGTCGGCGCCGCGGACGCGAGGGGTCCGGCTGAGTTGGGGATCCCGGAGGCCGCCCGGCTAGGGTGAGCCCGTGGCCGAGACCGCGCCGCTGCGGGTGCAGCTGATCGCCAAAACCGAGTTCGTGGCGCCGCCGGACGTGCCGTGGGACACCGACGCCGACGGCGGCCCGGCGCTCGTCGAGTTCGCGGGCCGGGCCTGCTACCAGAGCTGGTCCAAGCCGAATCCGCGCACCGCCAGCAACGCCGGATACATCAAACACATCATCGACGTCGGGCACTTCTCGGTGCTCGAACACGCCAGCGTCTCCTTCTACATCACCGGCATCTCGCGGTCGTGCACGCACGAACTCATCCGGCACCGCCACTTCTCCTACTCCCAGCTCTCGCAGCGCTACGTGCCGGAGAACGACTCGCGCGTCGTCGTCCCGCCCGGCATGGAGGACGATCCCGAGCTCGTCGAGATCCTCACCGCGGCCGCCGACGCCAGCCGCGCCACCTACGCCGAGCTGCTCGCCAAGCTGGAGGCCAAGTTCGCCGACCAGGCCACCGCGGTGCTGCGCCGCAAGCAGGCCCGCCAGGCCGCCCGCGCGGTGCTGCCCAACGCCACCGAGACCCGCATCGTCGTGACGGGCAACTACCGCGCGTGGCGGCACTTCATCGCCATGCGCGCCAGCGAGCACGCCGACCTCGAGATCCGCCGGCTGGCCATCGAGTGCCTGCGGCAGCTGACCGGCGCCGCACCGGCGGTGTTCGCGGACTTCGAGATCTCGACCCTGGCCGACGGCACCGAGGTCGCGACCAGTCCACTGGCCACCGAGGCCTGACTCCCGCGCGGTGCCCGCGTGGGTGCTAAACACCTTGCCGCCGCCAGGTAACCTGAACACCGTGAGCACCGTCGGATTTGACGCCCCGGCGCGGTTGGGAACCGTCTTGACCGCGATGGTGACTCCATTCGGCCCCGACGGCTCGGTCGATACCGCAGCGGCGGCGCACCTGGCCAATCATCTGGTGGACGCGGGCTGCGACGGCCTGGTGGTATCCGGCACCACCGGCGAGTCCCCGACCACCACCGACGACGAGAAGCGCGAACTGCTCCGCGCCGTGCTGGAGGCCGTCGGCGACCGCGCGCGGGTCATCGCCGGCGCCGGCAGCTACGACACCGCGCACAGCGTGCGGCTCGCCACGGCGGCCGCGGCCGAGGGCGCCCACGGCCTGCTGGTGGTCACCCCGTACTACTCGAAACCGCCCCAGACCGGTCTGTTCGCGCATTTCACCGCCGTCGCCGACGCGACGGACCTGCCGGTGCTGCTCTACGACATCCCCGGGCGGTCCGTCGTTCCGATCGAGCCGGACACCATCCGGGCGCTGGCGGCGCACCCGAACATCGTGGGCGTCAAGGACGCCAAGGCCGACCTGCACAGCGGCGGGCAGATCATCGCCGAGACCGGGTTGGTCTACTACTCCGGAGACGACGCGCTGAACCTGCCCTGGCTGGCCATGGGCGCCACCGGTTTCATCAGCGTGATCTCCCACGTGGCCGCGGGTCAGCTTCGGCAACTGTTGTCCGCCTTCGGTTCCGGTGACGTCGCCACCGCCCGCAAGGTCAACGCCGCCGTCGCCCCGCTGTGCAACGCGATGGCCCGGCTGGGCGGGGTGACGATGTCGAAGGCCGGCCTGCGCCTGCAAGGCGTCGACGTCGGTGATCCCCGACTGCCGCAGATGCCGGCGACCACCGAGCAGATCGAGGCGCTCGCCGCGGACATGCGCGCGGCCTCGGTGCTCGGATGAGCCGGGAAACGAACCAAAGGGTGGCTCGCCAGTGGATGTAGACCTCGCTCCACCAGGTCCGTTGGCCGCCGGTGGGTTGCGGGTCACCGCGCTGGGCGGGATCAGCGAGATCGGCCGCAACATGACGGTCCTGGAGCATTTGGGCCGTCTGTTGATCATCGACTGCGGGGTGATGTTCCCCACCCACGACGAGCCGGGTGTCGATCTGATCCTCCCGGACATCCGCCACATCGAACACCGGCTCGACGACATCGAGGCGCTGGTGCTCACCCACGCCCACGAGGATCACATCGGCGGCATCCCCTTCCTGCTCAAGCTGCGCCCGGACATCCCGGTCGTCGGGTCGAAGTTCACGCTGGCGTTGGTCGCCGCCAAGTGCCGGGAACACCGCCTCAAGCCGGCGTTCGTCAAGGTCGCCGAGGGGCAACGAAGCACGCACGGTGTCTTCGAATGCCAGTACTTCGCCGTCAACCATTCCATCCCCGACGCGTTGGCGATCGCCGTACACACCGGCGCGGGAACGCTCCTGCACACCGGCGACATCAAGCTCGATCAGCTGCCGCTCGACGGCCGGCCCACCGACCTGCCGGGCATGTCCCGCCTCGGCGACGCCGGGGTGGATCTGTTCCTGTGTGACTCCACCAACGCCGAGGTTCCCGGGGTCGGGCCGTCGGAAAGCGAAGTGGGCCCGACGCTGCACCGGCTGATCCGCGGCGCCGACGGGCGCGTCATCGTGGCGTGCTTTGCGTCCAACGTCGACCGCGTGCAGCAGATCATCGACGCGGCGGTGGCCCTGGGCCGGCGGGTGTCGTTCGTCGGACGGTCGATGGTGCGCAACATGGGCATCGCCCGTGAACTGGGTTTTCTGCGGGTGGCGGATTCGGACGTCATCGACATCGGCGCCGCCGAGATGATGCCACCCGAACGGGTGGTGCTGATCACCACCGGCACCCAGGGCGAGCCGATGTCGGCGCTGTCGCGGATGTCGCGCGGTGAGCACCGCAGCATCACGCTGACCTCCGGCGACCTCGTGGTCCTGGCCTCGTCGCTGATCCCGGGCAACGAGGAGGCGGTCTACGGCGTCATCGACGAGCTCGCCAAGATCGGTGCCCGCGTCGTCACGAACGCCCAAGCGCGCGTGCACGTTTCGGGGCACGCCTACGCCGGCGAGCTGTTGTTCCTCTACAACGGTGTGCGGCCCCGCAACGTGATGCCGGTGCACGGAACCTGGCGGATGCTGCGGGCCAACGCCAAGCTCGCGGCGCGCACCGGCGTGCCAGAGGAGTCGATCCTGTTGGCGGAGAACGGCGTCAGC
>NZ_LZKC01000042.1:0-2894 GCF_001672685.1 Mycobacterium sp. E2462 | reverse complement strand
ACTTCTGCCTCGGTGCCCATCTGGCCCGGATGGAAGCCCGCGTGGCGCTCACCGAGTTGTTCAAGCGAATCCGCGGATTTGAGGTCGACGAGGCCAACGCCGTCCGCGTCCACTCCAGCAACGTCCGCGGATTCGCTCACCTACCCATCACCGTGGAGACCCGCTGATGCCCCGCTTCGCAGCCTTACCCGACCGTCGACCGGCGATCGTCGCCGGTGCCTCCTCCGGCATCGGCGAGGCCACCGCGATCGAGCTGGCCGCGCACGGCTTCCCGGTAGCCCTCGGTGCGCGTCGCGTCGAGAAGCTCGCCGACATCGTCGGCAAGATCAACGCCGACGGCGGCGAAGCGGTGGGCTTCCACCTCGACGTCACCGACCCCAACTCGGTGAAAGCGTTTGTCGCGCAGTCCGTGGACGCGCTCGGTGACATCGAGGTGCTGGTGGCCGGCGCGGGCGACACCTACTTCGGCAAGCTGGCCGAGATTTCCACCGACGAGTTCGAGTCGCAGTTGCAGATCCACCTCGTCGGCGCCAACCGGCTCGCCGCCGCGGTGTTGCCCGGCATGCTCGACCGCCAGCGGGGCGACCTGATCTTCGTCGGCTCGGACGTGGCGCTGCGCCAGCGCCCGCATATGGGCGCCTACGGCGCGGCCAAGGCGGCGCTGGTGGCCATGGTCACCAACTTCCAGATGGAGCTCGAGGGGACCGGCGTGCGCGCCTCGATCGTGCACCCGGGCCCGACGAAGACGTCGATGGGGTGGAGCCTGCCGGCCGAGAAAATCGGTCCGGCCCTAGAGGATTGGGCCAAGTGGGGTCAGGCCCGCCACGACTATTTCCTGCGCGCTTCGGATCTCGCCCGCGCCATCACCTTCGTCGCCGAGACACCGCGCGGCGGGTTCATCGCCAACATGGAGCTGCAGCCCGAAGCCCCGTTGGCCGGCAACAAGGGCCGCCAGAAGTTGGCACTCGGAGAAGAAGGGATGCCCGGACAATGACCACGACCACCGAGGTGCCCCGGGTCTCCGGCGGCGAGGAGGAGCACGGCCACCTCGAGGAGTTCCGCACCGACCCGATCGGGTTGATGCAGCGCGTCCGGGAGGAATGCGGCGACGTGGGCTGGTTCCAGCTGGTCGACAAGCACGTCATCCTGCTCTCGGGCGCGACCGCCAACGAGTTCTTCTTCCGCTCCGCCGACGAGGACCTCGACCAGGCCGCGGCCTACCCCTTCATGGCGCCGATCTTCGGCAAGGGCGTGGTGTTCGACGCCAGCCCGGAGCGGCGCAAGGAGATGCTGCACAACTCGGCGCTGCGCGGCGAGCAGATGAAGGGGCACGCCGCCACCATCGAGGCCCAGGTCAAGGGGATGATCGCCGACTGGGGCGATGAAGGCGAGATCGAACTGCTCGACTTCTTCTCCGAGCTGACCATCTACACCTCCACGGCCTGCCTCATCGGCGTGAAATTCCGCAACCAGCTCGACCACCGATTCGCCGAGTACTACCACGAACTGGAACGCGGCACCGACCCGCTGTGTTACGTCGACCCCTACTTGCCGATCGACAGCTTCCGGCGCCGTGACGAGGCCCGCGTGAAACTCGTTGCGCTCGTGCAGGAGATCATGGACCAACGGCTGGCCAACCCGCCCAAGGACAAGGCCGACCGTGACATGCTCGACGTCTTGGTATCGATCAAGGACGAGACCGGCAACGCCCGCTTCTCCGCGGACGAGGTCACCGGAATGTTCATCTCGCTCATGTTCGCCGGGCACCACACCAGCTCGGGCACCTCGGCGTGGACGCTGATCGAGTTGATCCGCCACCCCGAGGTCTACGCCGAGGTGCTCAGCGAACTCGAAGAGCTCTACGCCGACGGCCAGGAGGTGAGCTTCCACGCGCTGCGCTCAATTCCCAAGCTGGACAACGTGGTCAAGGAGACCCTGCGGCTGCACCCCCCGCTGATCATCCTGATGCGCGTCGCCCAGGGCGAATTCGAGGTCGAAGGCTTCCCCATCCACGCCGGTGACTTCGTCGCCGCGTCTCCGGCCATCTCCAACCGCATCCCGGAGGACTTCCCCGACCCGGACGCGTTCCGGCCCGACCGCTATCTCAAACCCGAGCAGGCCGACATCGTCAACCGGTGGACCTGGATCCCGTTCGGTGCGGGCCGGCACCGCTGCGTCGGCGCCGCCTTCGCCCAGATGCAGATCAAGGCGATCTTCTCGGTTCTGCTGCGCGAGTACGACTTCGAAATGGCTCAACCTGCCGACAGCTACCACAACGACCACTCCAAGATGGTGGTGCAGCTGGCGCGGCCGGCCAAGGTGCGTTACCGCAAGCGTCAAAGGTAGGGCACCTCATGGGATTTCGTATCGAAGTCGATCTTGATCTATGCCAGGGCCACGCCATGTGTGAGCTGGAGGCGCCGGAATACTTCCGCGTGCCCAGGCGGGGCAAGGTCGAGATCCTCGACCCCGAGCCGCCCGAAGACGCCCGCGCCGACATCGAGCGCGCGGTCGATATGTGCCCCACGCAAGCACTTCTCATCAAGGACAAGGGAGACTGAGATGGCGTCACGCGAGGACCTCGAGGCATGGGTCGACCGGTGGTTGCAAGCCAATAAGGACTGTGAAAAAGCCGGCGACTGGCGACCGTTGGCGGACTTCTACACCCAGGACGCCACCTACGGCTGGAACATCGGCCCCAAGGAGGACGTGATGTGCGTCGGCGTCGACGAGATCCGCGACATCGCCCTGGGCCTGGAGATGGAGGGCCTGGAGAACTGGGTGTACGAGTACCAGAAGGTGCTCATCGACGACAAGCAGGGCGAGATCGTCGGCTTCTGGAAACAGATCGTCAACAAGTCCGACGGCACGCAGGACGAGATCTACGGCATCGG
>NZ_LZKC01000041.1:0-11656 GCF_001672685.1 Mycobacterium sp. E2462 | reverse complement strand
GGCGGTAGCGTCGTGCCCATGTCAGACGCGACGTTGCCGCTGCGCGGCAGGCGGATCCTGGTCACCGGCGCAGCCACCGGCATCGGCGCGGCCGCCGTCGGCACCCTGGCCGCGGGCGGCGCCGACGTCGTGGCCACCTATCACCAGACGCCGCCGCCGGACAACCTCGCGGCCGGCTGGCTGCAGTGCGACGTGCGCGACGCGGACGCCGTCGCGGCCATGGTGCAGCAGGCGGCCGAACGGTTGGGCGGACTCGACGTCTTGGTGAACGCGGCGGGCCTGTGGCAGGCCGGCATCCCCGGTTACATCGACGCCGACGACATCTCGTTCCTGTTGGACACCAACGTCAAAGCGACCATCCTCACCAATCAGGCTGTCTACGCGGTGATGAAGAGCCAGGATCCCCGGGGTGGGGGGATCATCAACTTCGGTTCCTCGGAAGCCGTGATGGGCAGCCCGATCTCGGCCGTCTACGCCGCGACCAAGGGCGCGGTGCAGGCCTGGACACGTTCGGCCGCCAAGGCGTGGGCCGCCGACAACGTCACCGTCAACGCGCTGGCGCCCGCGGTGCAGACACCCGGCGCCGACCGGCTGCGCGCTTTTCTCGGTCCGGAGGCGGGCGCGCTCATCGATCAGCAGATGAAGATGATGATCCCGCTCGGCGGCGCGCTCGGTGACCCCGCCCGGGACGTGGGACCGATGCTGGTCTTCCTGGCCGGGCCGGGTTCGCGGTTCATCACCGGGCAACTGCTCGCCGTGGACGGCGGCCTGATGATGGTCGGCGGATAACGCCGCCGGACGCCGGTCACGGCGCGGTGCCCCCCGGCTCGCAGCGCCGGCCGTCGCGACGCCCGGCGGGTTGGATGGGCTGCGGGCGCGCGGTGGCGCGCCGCAGCCCGCGGGCGCGATTCCGCAGCAGCACGAGCGACCTGCCAAGTTCGAACAACATGGGGCAATCATCGCCGAAGCCCCCGGCCGAGCCGGGGATACGCGCGGCCGTGGCCGGGAAATCCTGCGCGACAGGGGCGTGAAGCTTTGCACAACACCTCCGCGATGCCGGGGCCCCTCACCGCGGCGCGGCGGCGCCGAGGCGGCGGCTATCCTAAGACGGACCGTCTCGTCTCGCACGGCAGAGTGAGGGTGCACCCGGACAATGACTGACGACACGATTCAAGCGCTGCTGCGCAAGCGCCTGGCCGATCCGGCGGTCGCGGTCAAACATCAAGACGCGCAATGGTCCTGGCGTGATTACCTGGCTGGGGCGACGGCCCGGGCCGCGGCGTTGATCGCCGCGGCGGACCCGCAACGGCCTTTGCACGTCGGCGCGCTGCTCGGCAACACCCCCGAGATGCTGAGCCAAATGGCGGCCGCCGGGCTCGGCGGCTACGTGCTGTGCGGCCTGAACACCACCCGCCGCGGCGACGCCCTGGCCGCCGACGTCCGGCGCTCGGACTGCCAGTTCGTGGTGACCGACGCCGAGCACCGCCCGCTGCTCGACGGCCTCGACCTGGGCGCGGTCCGGATCCTCGACAGCTCGACGCCGCAGTGGGCACAGTTCGTCGAGGCCGCGGGCGAGCTGACGCCGCACCGCGACGTCACCGCAATGGACGCGTTCATGATGATCTTCACCTCCGGCACCAGCGGCAATCCCAAGGCGGTGCAGGTGTCTCACTTCATGGCCACCGTCGCCGGTCTCAGCCTCGCGCAGCGCTTCGACCTCACCGAACGGGACACCTGCTACGTCTCGATGCCGCTGTTTCACTCCAACGCGGTCGTCGCGGGCTGGGCGCCGGCGGTGTGCTCGGGCGCCGCGATCGTGCCGGCGAAGTTCTCGGCGAGCAGCTTCCTCGACGACATCCGCCGCCACAACGCCACCTACATGAACTACGTCGGCAAACCGTTGGCCTACATCCTGGCCACGCCGCGCCGCGCCGACGATGCCGACAACCCGCTGCGGGTGGCGTTCGGCAACGAGGCCAACGATAAAGACATCGAGGAGTTCGGGCGGCGGTTCGGCGTGCAGGTGGAAGACGGTTTCGGGTCAACCGAGAACGCCGTGATCGTGATTCGCGAACCCGGCACGCCCAAGGGGTCGATCGGCCGGGGCGCCGACGGGGTGGCGATCTACCACAGCGACACCGTCACCGAATGCGCCGTCGCGCGCTTCGACGCCGACGGGGCGCTGCTCAACGCCGACGAGGCGGTGGGCGAGCTGGTCAACACCGCGGGATCCGGCTTCTTCACCGGCTACTACAACGACCCGCAGGCCAACGCCGAGCGGATGCGGCACGGCATGTACTGGTCGGGCGACCTCGCCTATCGCGACGCCGACGGCTGGATCTACCTCGCCGGGCGCACCGCGGACTGGATGCGGGTGGACGGCGAAAACCTCGCCGCCGCCCCCATCGAACGAATCCTACTACGGCACAACGCGATCAACAGGGTGGCCGTGTACGCCGTCCCGGACGGCCATGTCGGTGACCAGGTGATGGCCGCGGTCGTCCTCAACGACGGCCACACGCTGCAGCCCGCGGAGTTCGAGGCGTTCTTGGCCGCGCAGCCGGACCTGTCCCCGAAGGCGCGCCCCCGCTACCTGCGCATCGCGGCCGACCTGCCCAGCACCGCCACCCACAAGGTTCTCAAGCGCCAGCTGATCGCGCAGGGCACCGCTTGCGAAGGGGGCGACATCCTCTGGGAGCGCGAATCCCGCGGCACGGCTTACCGTTCCGTGGCGCTCGTCGCCCGGTCGGCGGGGTGAGCCGGTCCGGCCGGCACGCGGTGCCGTAGGCAGCGTCAGGTCGGGGATGACCGCATGCATTTCCGCGCGCACCCGCGGCCCCATCGTGCGGCAGGCCGACTGGTCTCGCCGGCGATTCGCGGGGCGCGCGCGCCGCGAGGTGTCGGCGTGCCACGATGAGGCATGACCGGGCGCGGAAGGTGAGGCAGTGAGCACCGGCAAAGCCGCGCGACCCACCACCGCCGACGTCGCCCGCCTGGCGAGCGTGTCCACCGCCACGGTCAGTTACGTGCTCAACAACGCCGAGGGCCGCCGCATCTCCGCCGACACCCGCGAAGCGGTCTACCGGGCCGCGAAGCTGCTCGGCTACCGGCCCAACCTCGCCGCGCGCAACCTCGCCCGCGGCAAGGGCGGCGTCGTGCTCTACGTGGTCCCGCACGTGGCCGTCGGTGAGATGCCGATGCAGGCCGGCAGCCGGATGACGACAGCGCTGGCGCGGCAGGGTCTGCTGCAGGTGCAGATCTTCGAGACCGATGACGACCGGCACGTGGTCGACGCGATCCAGAACCTGGATCCGGTGGCGGTGACGAGCCTGTTCCCGCTCAGCGCGGTGGCGTTGCGCGCGGTGCGCGCCGCGGGCATTCCGCACATCGACATCGGTACGCTGCCCGCGCTCGGTGACCCGCATCTGGCCGTCGGCGAGATGCGGGTCGACCATCTGGTCTCGCGCGGGCATCGACGAATCGCGTTCGCCCACACCGGGATTGCCCGGTGGCGCCCCCTGGGTGACTACTGGTTCGAGGGGGTGTCCCGAGCGGCGCGGCTGCGCGACCTGCCGCCCGTGCGCGTCGGCGAGGTCACCCTCGACAACGCCGCGACGGTGGCGACCGGCTGGGTCGCCGACGGGGTGACCGCGGTGTGCGCCCAGAGCGACGAGATCGCGTGCCTGGTGCTCTACGGGCTGCACCGGGCGGGGCTGGCCTGCCCCGGCGACCTGGCGGTAATGGGCGTCGACGCCAGCCCGATGGGCGTGATGAGCACACCGCCGCTGACCACCGTGCAGTTCGACCCCGCGGCGGTCGCCGACGCCGCCGTCGCCGCCGTCTTCGAGCGGCTCGGGCATCCCGCCCCGCCGTCGCCGGAGCTCACCGACATCGCCCAGCTGGTCGTCCGGTCGTCGACCTAGCGGAGGCTGGACACCGCGCGGTTAAGCGCATAACCTTCGCCGTGGCGCCCCATTCGCGCAACGATGCCAGGAGGGTTTATGTCGGTGCAGGCTGTGTTGGACGAGATTCGCGAGCGACCCGGCACGGGGGACGTCATCCCGATCATCGACCCGGCCACCGAGGAACAGCTCACCGAATTCACCGACTGCGGCCCGGAGGCCGTCGACGACGCCGTCGCGCGGGCCAAGGCGTCGGCGGAGTCCGGGGTGTGGTCGGGGATGCCCGACTATGACCGGGCCAAGGTGCTGTGGCGGGTCGCCGACCTGATCGACCAGAACGCCGAAATTCTGGCCGAACTGGAATCGGTCAACGCCGGCATCCCGCCGGCGCAGGCGCAGATCATCACCAAGGTCGGCTCGGAGTGGTTCCGCTATTACGCCGGGTGGTGCACCAAGATCGACGGCATCGCCCGCGACGTCAACACCGGCGGTCTCACCGGCGTCGACTCGCACCTGCACACGTACACGCTTCGGGAACCGTATGGCGTTGTCGGACTGATCTTTCCGTGGAACGGCCCGGTGTTCAACTTCTGCGCCAAGCTAGCGCCGTCGCTGGCGGCGGGGTGTAGCAGCGTGGTCAAGCCGGCCGAGGAGACGCCGCTGTCGGCCCTCGTGCTGGACCGGATCCTGGCCGAGGCGGGGGTGCCGGAGGGCGTGGTCAACCTGCTGCTCGGCTACGGCCACACCGCGGGCGCCGCGATCACCGCGCATCCCGACGTCGAGAAGGTCGCGTTCACCGGGTCCACCGAGGTCGGTCGGGCCATCGTGCACGCCGCGGCCGACAGCAACCTCAACAAGGTGACGCTGGAGCTGGGTGGCAAGTCCCCGGTCGTGATCTTCGACGACGCGAACCTCGACCTCGCGATCCCGATGGCGTCGTTCGGCACCTTCATCCACTCCGGCCAGGCCTGCGTGTGCGGCTCGCGGATCTTCGCCCAGCGCGGCGTCTACGAACGCGTCGTCGAGGGCATCGCCAACATGGCCAACCTCATGCAGCTCGGCGGCCCCAGGGACGAGGGCGCCATGGTCGGCCCGCTGATCAGCCGGAAGCAGTTGACCCGGGTCCTGGGCTACCTCGAGCAGGGCAGATCCGACGGCGCGGAACTGGTCACCGGCGGGCACCGCCTGGACCGCAAGGGCTATTTCGTGCACCCGACCGTCGTCACCAACGTGGACCCGGATACGAGCAGGTTGTTCCAAGAGGAGATCTTCGGACCGGTGGTGACCATTCTGCCCTTCGACGACGAGGACGAGGCCGTCGCGCTGGCCAACAACAGCACCTACGGGCTGGCCGCCACCACCTGGACCAGTGACCTCGGTCGGGCACACCGAATGGCCAAGCGGCTCAAGGCGGGAACGGTCGGCCTGAATTGCCAGATGCAGTTCGACCATTCGATGCCGTTCGGCGGGTACAAGCAGTCCGGCTGGGGTTATGAGTCCGGCAAGGCCGGCATCGAGACCTATCTGCAGACCAAGATCGTCTGGGCGCAGATGTAAGCAGGGCGCACACCCGAGCGTGCGGCCAGTTGCGCGCTCGGCGGCCCTACTTTCGCGGCAGGCCCAGGATCATCTGCGCGATGATGTTGAGCTGGATCTCCCGGGTGCCGCCGCCGATCAGCTCGGCGGGCAGGTGCAGGTACGGCCGCACGACGGGCGGGTCGGAATCGGCGACCATCGCCAGCTTGCCGGTCAGCTGCAGGGTGGCCTCGAAGGTGTTGCGCAGCAACACGTTCATCGCGACCTTGGCGATGCTCGACGCCGGCCCGGACGCCTGGCCGTCGAGCAGCCGGATGGTCTCCCGCACACCCAGCGCCTTGATGGCATTGGTGTAGGCGTCGAGTTCGCCGAGCGCGCGCTGCGCGTCGTCGCGGTCCGGGCCCGGCTCGGCGGCCAGCCGGCGCACCGCGGCGGCGCGGTCGAACTTCACGTAACCGCTAATGGCCGAACGCTCTTCGGCCATCGTGGCGATCGCGAGGTTCCAGCCGCCGGTCGCGTCGCCGAGCAGCATCTCGTCGGGAATGAAGACGTCGGTGAGGAAGACCTCGTTGAAATGCGCTTCGCCCGTGGCCATCTTGATCGGGTGCACGTCGATCCCGGGGGTGCGCATGTCGAGGATGAAGTAGCCGATGCCGCGGTGTTTGCTCGCCTCGGGGTCCGTGCGCGCCAGCAGGGCGCCGTAGTCCGCGCGGTTGGCGGCCGACGTCCAGATCTTGTGCCCGTTGATGTTCCAGCCGCCGTCCACTTTGGTGGCGCGAGTGCTCAGCGCGGCCAGGTCAGATCCGGCGCCGGGCTCGCTGAACAGCTGGCACCACGCGAGTTCGCCGCGCTGCGTCGGTGGAATCAGCTTCTCCTGCAGGTCCGGTGGCGCGGCGCGCAGGACCGACGGCAGGATCCACTCGGCGATGCCCAGCGAGGGCCGCACCAGGTCCGGGCGCTTGGCGAATTCGTCGTCGATGATCAGCTGCCGTAGCGGGCCGGCGTCCAGGCCCCACGGCGGCGGCCAATGCGGCGCGATGAGGCCCGCCTCGGCGATCAGGGTGCGTTGGGGCCCGATCTTGAATTCGTCGTAGTCGCCCTGACGCCCCGGCTGGTCGTTGCTCAGTGTGCTTGCGGCGTCCAGTGTTTCGGACACCTGTGTCCGGAAGCCGGCCTCTGCGTCGCCCAGATCGACCGACATGTCCCGCTGGCGGGTGCTGGTCAGCTGTCCCAGCCGCCGGGCCCACCGGCTGGCCGGCCCGATCGACGCGGCCAGGCTGATCGCCCGCCGCCAGTACAGGTGCAGGTCGTGCTCCCATGTGAACCCGATGGCGCCGAACATGGTCAGCGCGTCTAGGACCAGGTCGGGCACGGGCGAGATGGCGATGGTCGCCGCGCCCGCCGCGGCGATCTGGTGCTGCTCGAGGGACTCGTCGAGCGCGCGCACGGCGTCCCAGGCCGCCGCGGTGGCCAGCTCGCTGTTGATCAACAGCATCGCGGCGCTGTGTTGTAAGGCCTGGAAGGTGCCGATCACCTTGCCGAATTGCTCGCGGCTGCGCAGGTGCGCGGTGACGGCCTCGACGCACCACTGCGCGATACCACAGGTCATGCTGGCGACCAGGCCCAGCGCGACGCAGCGGGCGCGGTCCGCGTCGAGTCCGGTGAGCACGGCGTCCTCGGCGGCGCGGTAGTCGTCGACCCGCAGCACGCCGGTGTCGGCGATCAGGTCGGTGCCCGGCAGCAAGTCGACTGTCACGGCGGGGTTTTCGATGTCGACGACAGCCCAGACCACGCCGTCGTCGCCGCGGGCGCCCAGCAGGACCAGTCGCGCCGCGCCCAGGCCCGCGGCCTCCTGCGAGGCGCCGGAGATCAACCACCGGCCACCCTCGGCGCGCGCCCGGAAGTCGCCGTCGTCGGGCAGCACCACCGCGGCCGGTGCACCGGCCGCCAGGTCGCGCACCAAGGCCTGCGCGGCCGGGGTGGGCTCGGCGAGCAGCGCGACCGCACCCGCGGTGACCGTCGACAGCAGCGGCCCGGGCAGCAGCGCCTTGCCGGCCGCTTCGAGGACGCAGGCCGCGTCGATCAGTCGACCGCCCTGCCCGCCCAGCTCCTCGGGGACGTGGACGGCGTGAAAACCGTTGCCCACCAACGTGTCCCACCACGTCGGCAGCCGCCCCGCGGCGAGCTGGTCGAAGTGGTCTCGGGTGGTGGCGATCGGGGCGTGCCGGGCGGCGAACTGCGCGACGGCGTCGCTGAGGTCGTGTTGTTCCGGGCTGAGGCCGAGGGTCATGACGACGGCCGGAGGGCGACTGGTGTGGGCCGCACGGGCTGCTACCCTTCCGCGGTTGGGGACTGCTTCTCGCTGCGGCGACCCGCCTCGAGACAAGACGGACCGTCTCGTCTTGTGGCAGACTACCGGGGGTAGTCGCGAGATGTAAAGCGGGCTGATGCGCAGTGAGGATCCCCCCATGCCAAGCGATCTCACTCAGGCGGGTGCGCCGCGGCGGCGCAGCGAGAGATCGCGCACGGCGATCGTCACCGCCACCCGCGAACTGCTGCTCGAGCGCGGATTCGACGGCCTGAGCATCGAGGCGGTCGCCGCCCGCGCGGGCGTCGGGAAGCAGACGATCTACCGTTGGTGGCCGAGCCGACCGGCGCTGGTCGCCGACGTCATGCTTGAGGACGCCGACAAGCTCGTGGCCTCCGTCGCCGACAGCGGCGACCTGGCCGCCGATCTGGTGGCCTGGGTCGGCAAGCTGGTCGCCAGCCTGACCACCGCCCGCGGTTCGGCGATGCTGCGCACGTTGACCGTCGCCTGCATGGAGCACGAGGAAACGGCGGTCCGGCTGCGCGCCGGGTTCAGCGCGCCGCTGCACGACAGCGTGCGGACCCGGCTGCTGGCCGGGGGCATCGACGCCGGGGTCGCCGAGTCGGCCGCGGACGCCATCGTCGGCGGCGTCGTCTACCCCCTCCTCTCCGGCGCCCGGGCCTACTCGCGGCGGCGCGCCGAACGGACCACGCGCCTCATCGTCGGGGCGCTCGGCGACGGCCGCTGACCCCCGGCCGGGCACTGCGCCGTCACGGCCCGTCCGGGCGCCGTAAACTGCCGGCAGCAACGCCCGAGGAGCGGCCGTGGACCACGATTGCCTGAAGCTGACCACCTATTCGGCCGAGCGCCGGCGCACCGCCCAGGGATTCGTCTCCGACCAGATGCTCGACCTGTACGCGCGCCACGACGTCGCCTGCGGGATCGTGTTGCGCGGGATCAGCGGCTTCGGCACCGGCCGGCACCTGCGCACGGATCAGTCGCTGACGCTGTCCGAGGATCCCCCGGTGGCGATCAGCGCGGTCGACACCACCGCGAAGATCGAGGCGCTGATCGACCCGGTGCTCGCCCTTCAGCAACGCGGCCTGGTGACCCTCGAGCGGGCCCGCCTGTTGCGCGGCGACGCCGGCCGCAGCGGGCTGCCCGACGAGCTGCCCGAGGCCGTCAAGTTGACCATCTACGTCGGCCGCAAGGAGCGGGTCAACGGCGCGCCCGCCTACGTCGCGCTCTGCGACCTGATGCACCGGCGCCGGCTCGCCGGCGCGTCGGTCTTCCTGGGCGTCGACGGGGTCTCGCACGGGCGGCGCCAGCGCGCGCACTTCCTGGGCCGCAACGCCGACGTGCCGATGATGATCGTGGCCGTCGGGTCGGGGGACCGCATCGGCCAGGTGGTGCCGGAGCTGGGCACGTTACTGCGCAGGCCCCTGTTCACCCTCGAACGCGTCCGGGTGTGCAAACGGGACGGGACGCTGCTGGAACGCCCGGACCCGCTGCCCGGCGTCGACGAGCACGGGCTGCCGCTGTTCCAGAAGTTGGCGATCTACACCCGCGAGTCGGCGCATCACGACGGCGTGCCGATCCACCGGGCGCTGGTCGCCGAGCTTCGCCGACGCCGCGGTCCCGACGGCGCGACGGTGCTGCGCGGGGTCTGGGGCTTTCACGGCGAGCACCGGCCGCACGGCGACACGCTGATGTCGCTGACCCGGCGGGTGCCGGTGCTGACCGTCGTCATCGACACCCCGGCCAACATCGCCGAATCCTTCGACGTCGTCGACGAGGTGACCCGCGAACAGGGGCTGGTCACCAGCGAGCTGGTCCCCGCGCTGGTGTCCGACGACGGCGACACCGGCCAGGGCCCGCCGCGGCTGGCGCGGCACCGGTACTAGGTCAGCCGGCGACCGAGGCGTCGTAGATCGCCTGGATGGACTTGTCCAGGGTGGCGTCGAACTGCTCGTCGGACTGCTGGGCCGACAGGCCCTCGGTCAGCGCCCGGCTGAAGCTGGCGATCAGGCCGGCGTTTTTGGCCAGCAGTTCGTCGGCCTCCTCGCGGGAGTAGCCACCGGACAGGGCGACGACGCGCATGACCTTCGGGTGCTCGATCAGCGGCCGGTAGAAGTTCGCCTCGCTGGGCAGGCTCAGCTTGAGCATCACCCGCTGCCCGTCGGGCACCGTGTCGAGCTGCTTGGTGATCTCGTCGCGCAGGATCTGCTCGGCCTGCGCCTTGTCCGAGATCGAGATGGTGATCTCGGGCTCGATGATGGGCACCAGGCCGTGGGACAGCACCTGGTGGGCCACCTCGAACTGCTGGGCTACCACCGCGGCGATGCCCTGCTGGTTGGCGCCGCCGATCACCGACCGCTCCTTGGTGCCGAACACCCCTTTGCTGACGGCCCGCTTCAGCAGGTCGTCCAGCCCCGGGATCGGCTTCATCAGCTGCACGTCGTCGGAGGCGTCCGCGAGACCCTTGTCGATCTTGAGGATGGGCACCACGCCCTTGGTCTCCCACAGGTAGGTGGTCGTCGGGGTGCCCTCGATGTCGCGGTCCATGGTCTGCTCGAACAGGATCGCCGCGAGCACGCGGTCGCCGTTGAACACCGGGGAGGTGATGATGCGCGACCGCATCTCGTGGATGAGGTCGAACATCTCCTCCTCGGAGGAGTAGGCGTCCTCCTCGATGCCGTACAAGCGCAGCGCCTTGGGCGTCGAGCCGCCACTTTGGTCGAGCGCGGCGATGAACCCCTTGCCGGAGGTCATCCGCTCGCTTTGCTGCTGGTTCGGCATCGAACTCTCCCAGTCTCTCGTGGTCCCGGTGGCCGCGCGCCTGCACGCTTGAATCGTGCCGATCATATTCGGCCGCTGCCCGGCCGGGCAGGCAGGCCACCGGAGGCGGTCCTCAGGCTTGCTCCGGGCGCACCCGCCGAGTGCGCCACAGCGCCATCCGGTCGAGGAGCCGGTCGCGCAGCACCAAGGTGTGGAAGAGTACCGCGCACATGTGCGCGGTAAACGCCGCGAACAGCAGGAACGCGAGGACGCCATGGCACTCGCGGAGCACGGCGAACAGGTCGAGGTTGCGCGGCGCGATGAACGGCAGCCGCAGCGGCCCGACCAGCGTGACGGGGAATCGGGCCGCCGAGAGCATCGCCCACCCGGTCAGCGGCTGCACCAGCAGCAGCGCGTAGAGCAGGTACTCCGACCACGTCGCGATCCGGCGCTCGGCTCGGCTCATGGTGGCCAGGAACGCCGGGGGCCGGTGGGTCAGCCGGTTCGCCAGCCGGACCACGGCGAAGGCCAGGATCAGCAGGCCGACGGGCCGGTGGATGGCCAGCAACAACGGGTAGTACGCCAGGGCCGCGACCATCGTCACGCCCAGCAGCAGCTGGGCGATCACCATCGGCGCCATCAGCCAGTGCAGCAGCCGCGAGGCCAGCGTGAAGCGGGGCGTGGCCTGCGTCGCCGGCTCGGCGGTCACCGCTGCACCGTCCCCACGTCGACGGCGCTGGGCGTCTTGGGCTCCTCGGCGCGGCGGGTGAACGAGCGGGCGTAAACGGCCGACCGCGCGGCCAGCAGCGGATCGTCGGAGGCGGTGATGCCGTCGGGCAGCACCAGCGGGTCGAAGTTGACGTCGCGGGCGTTGCCGGGCCGTTCCGTCTGCACCGCGGTGATGGTGATGGTGCCGGCGTCGACGGTGCGGCGCTCGGCCGGCCAGGGCCGGGTGGCGTCGTGGGTCGGGTCCTGCGGCTCGCCGAGGGTCAGGATCAGGCGCCAGCTCACCGGCCGCGACGCCACCGTGCGGATGAGATCGTCGAACAGGTAGTCCCGGCCCTGGCCGGGCGCGGCGGTGCCCGGCGCGTCCTGAGGCACCAGCGACCAGCGCACCGGCACCGTGGCGCCG
>NZ_LZKC01000040.1:0-11931 GCF_001672685.1 Mycobacterium sp. E2462 | reverse complement strand
TGACGAGGTTGCCATCGGGATCGCGGAACAATAGTGCGCGGTTGCCCCACGGCATCGTCGTCGGCTCCGTCACCACCTCTGCGACGCTCTCGCGCAACCGCTCGTACTCCGCGTCCACGTCGTCGACGATGAACTCCACAATGGCGCTGCGATTGGCGGCCGGCTCCGCTGAACCGGCACCGAACAGCGGCACCGTCTTGTCGCTGCCGATCGCCAGGGTGCCCACCGGCGTGGGGATTTCGGCGAACAGCTCGTTGCCCCACACCGCCGGTGTCGCCGTGACCAGCTCATAGAACGCCACCAGCCGGTTGACGTCGCCGGTGATGATGCGTGTCGACACGAATTTCACGAAACCTCCTTCAGGTCGTTCCCTTCAGAGGCAACCTAGGGGCGGGCACCGACAAGTGTGGGCGGTCGGCCGCGTGGTGACTTGGCGCCGGAGGAACCGGACTTGCGGACGACCGCGTGCGGCATTAATCGGATATCGACGGTTCCGCGCTTGGGCTAAATGGCCGTCGATCGGTGAGGGGCGCGGTCACCGCACAGGTCGGCGATGATCCTTCTTTTTCGCATGGGTCGAACAGGCATGCGTCATTTCGCAGTGATAGCGGCTGCTGCATTCGTGCGAACAATAATTCGACGCGGACGGAAACCACGCCGGGTCGGAAAGGTCGCGCCATCGGTCGTGCGGATCGAAAGTGTGGCCGCAGTGTACGCAGGTCTTCACCTTCGTAGCCATGCGATTAGGGTACGCGCGCCGGTCCCCATTCGCGGCGTTTTCGATCGATGCCAACAATCGAGGCGTACACACCAAACCGCGCACCCCATTCGAGGAACGCACTCACCGGGCTAGCGAATTACTTTTTGCAACTAAGCCGCTTGTTATCGCCTTGCATAAACAGTGCGTCATTAAATAACCGGCGCGTCAATTTGAAGCGATGGCCCCGCATTTCCAGCCGACACGGCGGTGCCTGCCCGCTGCATGCCGCACTCCACCCGCCGGGCGGCACGCCGGCCGTGCGGGATGAGTCGACCGGCGTCATCACCGAGCAAACGGATCGTGCGGCGCGCGAGCCGCTGCGCCGTCGCGGCCCTGGGACGCGGGGTGGGCCGAATGGCCGGAAATCGGCCGGGCGTGGCAGGAATTAACTCGGGCGTGCTGGCGTTCGCCTTGCCGTGGCGCACGCGACGAAATGTGTTGATAGATGAAATGTCTTAACATCAGCCCGTCGGGCAACGGTGATCGGGGAAAACGGTGTTGACAGTTCTCAAGCGGGCGTGGGTTGCCCTAGTGGTGCTCGTGGCAGTCATCGTCGGGGGCGTCGCCGTGGACCGCCTCAGCGGTGTCTTCCCAGGCCCAGGCCTACCGAAACCGGATCCGCGTGATGCGACCCCGCCCTACGCGGCGAAGACCGCCATTTACGAGATCCTGGGGCCACCGGGGACCACCGGCGTCGTCAACTGGATGGATGCGGAGTCACTGCCGCAGAAGGCCAACTTCACCACGTTGCCGTGGTCGACGACGATCGTTGCCGCGATGCCCGGCATCTTCGCCTACGTCGTCGCCCAGGGCGACAGCCCCTCCATCGGCTGCCGGATCACGGTCGACGGCAAGTTGGTCGATCAGCGGCAAGCCGAAACGCGCAATGCGGCGGTCTCCTGCCTGGACAAGTCCGCATGACGGACAACACGAGCGACACGGACAGGATCCCCGTTTCCCAGCGCACCGAGGTCGAGCGCACACCGCGGATCGCGCGCGCCATCCGGGTGCTCAGCCTGCCCATCGTGGTGGTGTGGGTCCTGCTGGCCATCGGCGTCAATGTCTTTGTGCCGCAACTAGAAAAGGTCGCCGAGGAGATCTCCGTCCCGCTCTCGCCGGCCGATGCGCCGTCGGTGACCGGGATGAAGCACATCGGCGAGAAGTTCAAGGAGTACGACTCCGACAACCTCGTCCTGGTGACCCTGGTCGGCGACAAACCTCTCGACGCGGACGCGCACCGGTTCTACGACGACCTGGTCAAAAAGATCCAGGCCGACCACGAACACGTCGAGCATGCGCTGAACTTCTGGGGGCAGCGGTTCACCTCCTCAGGTGTGGAGAGCTACGACCACAAGGCCGCCTACGTCCAGGTCAACCTCAAAGGCGATCAGGGTGGGGCGGTCGGCGACGAATCCGTTGCCGCGGTGCGCAAGATCGTCGCGGACGCCAAGCCGCCGGCCGGCGTAAAGGCCTACGTCGCCGGCCAGGGGGCGCTGACCGCCGACGTGATCGTTGTCGGTGACAAGAGCCTGGCCAAGATCACGCTCATCACGGTCGTCATCATCGCGATCATGCTGATGTTCGTGTACCGATCCATCGGCACCGTATTGCTGACCATGTTCATCCTCTTCATTGGGCTGCTGTCTGGCCGCGGCGTGGTGTCGCTGCTGGGCGAAACCGGCGTCATGGGCCTGTCCACCTTCGCGGTGAACCTGCTCACCTCACTCGCGATCGCGGCGGGTACCGACTACGCGATTTTCATGGTCGGCCGCTACCAGGAGGGCCGTGAACGCGGTCTGGACCGGGAAGCCGCCTACTACGACACGTTCGCCGGTGTGAGCAAGGTGGTGCTGGGCTCCGGTCTGACCATCGTCGGGGCGCTGGCCTGCCTGAAGTTCACCCGGCTGCCCTACTTCAGTTCGTTGGCGTTCCCGTGCGCGGTAGGACTGCTGGTGGTGGTGGCCGCCGGGGTCACGCTGACGCCCGCAGTCATCGTCATCGCCAGTGCATTCGGTCTTTTGGACCCCAAGCGCAAGTTCAACTACACGCGGTGGCGCCGCCTGGCGACGGCCATCGTGCGGTGGCCCGCGCCCATCCTCGCGACCTCCGTCATCCTGGCCATCGTTGGTGCCCTGGGTCTCGCGGGCTTCACCCCGCGCTACAACGACCTGTACTACCTGCCGAAGAGCGCGGCCTCGGTGCAGGCGTACGACGCGGCCGATCGACACTTCACCCAGGCCCGCCTGAACCCGGACCTGCTGATGATCGAATCGGACCACGACCTGCGCAATCCCCGAGACATGCTGGTTCTGGACAAGGTTGCCGGTGCCATCTTCCGAGTGCCGGGCATCGAACGGGTGCAGAGCATCACCAGACCGCTCGGCCCTCCGATCGAAGACGGGTCCATTCCGTTCCAGCTCAGCGTGCAGAGCGCGCCGATTCGCGACAACCTCAATTATCTGAGAGACCGTGTCGGCGACATCAAGAAGATCACCGGGTTCCTCGACACCCAGATCTCATTGCTGGAACGCCAGTACGCGATTACCCAGAAGCTCGCCAACGCGACGGACGACAGCGCAAAAACGACGGCGGAGACCGCCGCGATCACCGACGAAATCCGCGACCACATCGCCGATTTCGACGACTTCTGGCGACCGATCCGCAGCTACTTCTACTGGGAGAAGCACTGCTACGACATCCCGATCTGCTGGTCGCTGCGAAGCCTGTTCGACGCGCTGGACGGGTTTGATCAGCTCGCCGAGAAGTTCCACGCCCTCACCGGCGATCTCACCAACACGGCCGCGGCCACGCGTGAATTGTTGGCGATCATTCCGGAGAACATCGCCGTGTCGAAGGCGATCCGCGATACGACGCTGACCATTTACAGCTCGTTCGACAGTCTGATCGACCAGTTCGACAAGCTGACTGACACCAATGCCGTGATGGGCAAGTCGTTCAACGACGCTCGGGTGGAAAGCCTGTTCTACCTGCCGCCGGAGATCTTCCAGAACTCCGACTTCCAGTTCGGGTTGAGCCTGATGGTGTCGCCCGACGGGAAGGCCGCGCGCTTCATCATCACGCACGCCGTGGACCCGGCGACCGCGGAAGGCATCAAGTCCGTCGAGCAAGAGCGCAACGCGGCCAAGGAGGCGCTGAAGCTCACCTCGCTGGAGAACGCCGACATCTACCTCGGCGGCACCGCAGCGACATTCAACGACATCGCCACTGGCGCTTGGTATGACCTGCTGATCGCCGCGGTGGCATCGATCGTGCTGATCTTCATCATCATGGTGATCGTCACCCGCGCACTGGTAGCAGCAGCCGTCATCGTCGGCACGATCGTGCTGTCACTGGGCGCGGCGTTCGGATTCTCGACTTTGATCTGGCAACACCTCGCTCACTTCCAGTTGCACTGGGTGGCAACGGAATTCGCTTTGATCGTGCTCTTGGCGGTGGGGTCCGACTACAACCTGATGCTGGTGTCGCGAATCGAAGAGGAGATCGGGGCCGGCCTGAACACCGGGCTCATCCGCGGGGTCGGCGTGACGGGCCCGGTGGTGTCCGCCGCCGGTGTGGTGTTCGCCGTCACGATGGCCGCGATGCTGTCCAGCGATCTGCGGGCGATCGGTCAGTTCGGGTCCACGATCGGTATCGGTCTGATGTTCGACACATTCGTCGTTCGTACGCTCATCACGCCGTCGATCATGACGGTGATGGGACGCTGGTTCTGGTGGCCGAAGCGGGTCCGGGTCCGCCCGGCCAGCCAGATGCTGCGCTCCATCGGGCCGCGCCCGCTGGTTCGCGCGCTGCTGCACCAGCCACGACCCCCGGACGCGACGCCGGTCGCCTAAGCGCGGCCCCAACGTCACCCTGGACGGGCAGCGCTGAGCGTCACCTACGCGCCGCTATGTCACGAGGTGGCCAGCCTGGTGATGCCGCCGGCGACGAAGCGCAGCAGCGCACGGTGGCGCTGGTCGGTGTCGTGGGCGCGCAGGCGGCCCCGGCTGAGGCTGTCGAGGCGCAGGTTGTTGGAGTACGTGTGCAGCGTGGCGGCGACCATGTGCAGGTAGGCGTCGTGAATGGCGGCCTCGTCGGCGGCCGGGAACAACGCCTGCAGGGCGGCGATGAAGTCGGCGGCGATGGCATTGAACTCGTCGGCGATCAGCGCGCGGATTGGATGTCCGGAGTTGGCGAGTTGAGCGATCAGACGAAAGTAGTTGTCCCAGCACGGGTCACCGGCCCGCTGGCGCATCGGTTCGGTGAACGCGTCGATGACGGCGGCTAAGCGCCGGTCCCGGCTGCCACGCGCGGGCAACGCCGCGAGGTGGTCGCGGCGCTCATGGTTGAGCGGTTGAATCCGGCGCAGGACGACGGCGCGGAACAAGCCTTCTTTTCCGCCGAACTGCTCACTGATTGCCGCCAATCGGGCGCCTGCATGGTCGGTGATCTCGCGGACGCTGACACCGAAATAGCCGCGGTCGGCGAACAGCTCTTCGGCACTGTCGAGCAATCGACGCCGGGTGTCGGGGCGACCGGTTTCACGCGCGGCGCCGGCGCCTCGCCCGACCGGCGCAGGTCCACTCACGGCTCGACGGCTCGGTGCCGGTGCTGCCGATATGAACGGGTCATCCCAGACGCCTCCTCACTGATGCGTGGAACGGTTGTTCCGAGAATCGTCTCGACGATGTTACTGTCGGAACGACTGTTCCGGCGGGCCGCATCGGCCAGGCGGCGCCGACGCGGCGCGGCGGGCACAGCACGACCGCCGCACGAAGAAAGGACGGCGCCGATGGCCGAGGCAACCTTGAGGCACAAGCTCTTCGTGACAGCCTGCGCGATCACCGGCACGACCAACCTGGCAGCCCGCTGGTGCGGGGCGGCGCCCTTCCTGCCCAAGCTGTTCGTGCTGCGGTACGCCAACATGGGCGGGCTGCACCCACCCGACTTCGCGCAAGAGCTCAGGGCGGCACGGTCATTCCGCGACGACCGCTGGTGCGCTCACTGGGATCGGATCGCCGAACAGCATGCCGAACGAGCCGTCGCGCTACTGCGCGACCTCGCCAAGACGGAGTCCTGCGCGGTCCCCGCCATTGGCGGGCCGGTCACGCTCACCGAAGAACAGGTCGCGGCGCTGACAGATTTGATCAGCCCGGGTGCGGTGCTGTTCGCCGACAACGGGCCCCAGCCCAGCGAGGCGGCGATCATCGAACTCGTCGATAGGTACGCCCAAGCCGACGACCGCCGGCGCACCGCACGGGCGTTTCGGGCGATCGATGCGTGGACGAAGGCCATCACCTACTACCAAGTCAGCGCCTTCCCCGGCCACAGCGCCCGTCGTATGCAGGCCTACTGGCGCTCGCGGCATCTCTTCGACGCTTTGGTCGCCGCGATCGCGCCCGCCATCGACCTTCGTGTCGAGCGTCTCGCAATCCCCACCCCCGACGGCGACACCGTGCGGGGCTGGCTCACCCTGGCGCCGGGGCACGGTCCACAACCGGTGGTCCTGACCACCAACGGTCTGGAGGGGACCGTCGCGGAGTTAGCCGTGGGGTTGCTGCGCTACCGCGCTGCCGGATTGGCCATGTTCATGATGGAGATGCCCGGCACCTACGCCTACGCCAAACCGATGGGCCCCCAATCGGAACGGACCTACCGCCGGGTCATCGACCACTTGGCCGCCGACCCACGTCTCGACCCCGACCGGATCGCCATGGTCGGCGTCAGCTTCGGCGGTTACTGGGCCGCGCGCATGGCCGCCAACGACGACCGGCTGGCCTGCGCAGTCGCCTGCGGTGCCCCGACTCACCACTCATTCAACGGCGGCGCCTTGGGCATCCCGCACATCATCATCAGCGCGCTGGCGGACACCCTCGGAGCCACCAACCCGATCAAGCTGGCCCGCGCCTTGAGGGCGCTCTCGATCCGGGATCGACTGCCGCACATCACGATTCCGCTGCTGGCCATCAACGGCGAGCACGACACCCTGCTCAGCACTCAAGACACTGTCGACCTCGCCGACACAGCGCCTAACGCCACCCTGCTGCTTTACCCCGACGACGACCATTGCGCCATGGGCCACTACCGGCAATGGCTCGACCACTCCCAAGAGTGGCTCCGGAAACACCTCGTGCCTGCCGACGGCGCAGCATCGGAGGACCTCGACATCGGCCGGTGACAACGCCGAGTCACCGACTACACGTTGAACCGGAACTCGACCACGTCGCCGTCGGCCATCACGTAGTCCTTGCCCTCCATGCGCACCTTGCCGGCCGCCTTGGCGGCGGCCATCGATCCGGCGGCGATCAGGTCGTCATAGGACACGATCTCGGCCTTGATGAAACCCTTCTCGAAGTCGGTGTGGATGACGCCGGCCGCCTTGGGCGCGGTGTCACCCTGGTGAATCGTCCACGCGCGCGCCTCTTTCGGGCCCGCGGTGAGAAACGTTTGCAGTTTGAGGGTGTGGAAGCCGGCCCGGGCCAGCGCGTCGAGGCCACGCTCGGTCTGCCCGATCGACTCCAGCAGCTCGGCCGCGGACTCGTCGTCGAGCTCTTGCAGTTCCGCCTCGATCTTCGCGTCCAGGAACACCGCGTCGGCGGGAGCGACCATCGCGGACAGCTCGGCCTTGCGCGCATCGTCGGTCAGCACCGCTTCGTCGGCGTTGAAGACGTAGAGGAAGGGTTTCGTCGTCATCAGGTTCAGCTCGCGCAGCGGGTCGGCGTCGACACCGGCCGCGAACAGCGTCTTGCCGGAGTTGAGCACGGCCTCGGCGGCGACGGCCGCCTCGTGCACGAGCTTGCGGTCCTTGTTGTTGCGGGCTTCCTTCTCCAGCCGCGGAACCGCCTTCTCCAGGGTCTGCAGGTCGGCGAGGATCAGCTCGGTCTCGATGACCTCGATGTCGGAACGCGGGTCGACCTTGCCGTCGACGTGCACCACGTCGTCGTCGGCGAACGCCCGCACCACCTGGCAGATGGCGTCACATTCGCGGATGTTGGCCAGGAACTTGTTGCCCAGCCCGGCGCCCTCGGAGGCGCCCTTCACGATCCCCGCGATGTCGACGAACGTGACCGGCGCCGGCACGATGCGGTCGGAATTGAAGAGCTCGGCCAGCTTGTCCAGCCGGGGGTCGGGCAGCGAGACCACGCCCTCGTTCGGCTCGATAGTCGCGAACGGGTAGTTGGCCGCCACCACGTTGTTACGGGTCAGGGCGTTGAAGAGCGTGGATTTGCCCACGTTGGGCAGGCCCACGATTCCCAGGTTCAGGCTCACAGGGACCCAAGTCTAGGGCTCGCGGCGGACCACGCGCGCCGGCCGGCGCCTGAAACGAGCGCGTGGCACGCCCGGCATCGCTACGAGGTATTTACGGGCCTTTGGGCCCATTCCCGGTACGGTCTAGATGTGTCAGTCCAGCGGGCCAGGTCGGCGGTTGAGGTAAACCACCGCTCGATCCACCCAAACATCGCCGGTGTGCAGTCGTGGATCGCGCTGCTCATCGCCGTCACCGCCACCGCCATTGGCTACGGCATCGACGCCGGCATGGGTCACAAGGAGCTGACCCACGTCTTCGCCGGCTTCTATATCGCCGGCTGCCTCGCGGCGGTGCTGGCGGTGCGTCAGGACGGCATTTTCACGGCGATCATCCAGCCGCCGCTGATCCTGTTCGTGGCCGTGCCCGGCGCGTACTGGCTGTTTCACGACGGCAAGGTCGGCCGGCTCAAGGACCTGCTGATCAACTGCGGATACCCGCTGATCGAGCGCTTCCCGCTGATGCTGGGCACCGCGGGTGCCGTGCTGCTCATCGGGTTGGCCCGCTGGTACTTCGGGATGTCGGAGCGCACCTCGCCGTCCGGCGCGTCGAAGACCTCATCCGATGCGACGGCCGCGCCCGCCGAGGTGAAGTCCTTCTTCAGCGGGATCGGCGCGAAGCTGCAGTCGCTGGTGGGCGCGGAGGCCGAGGACGACGCCACCGACGCCGAGGAGGCCCCCGCCGCCCAGAAGCGGCGCGGCCGCACGGGGAGCACCTCCACACGTGCGAGCCGCAGCACCCGCGGGGACCGCTCCACCGCCCGCTCCAGCCGCACCCGCTCCAGGCATGCCCGGCCCTCGCTGGACGACGGAGCGGAACCGGACGGTCGGGAAGAGCGTCCGAGGCGGTCGAGCCGGCGCAGCGCGACCACCGGCCGCGACTACGGCACGGCGCGCGACGGGTCCGACGCGGCCCGCCGACCGCGGCGCCGTCCGCGCCCCGGTGACGACGCCGACGCGACCGGCCAGCCGCCCCGCGACCGCGACGGGCGCCGCGAGCCGCGGACCCGGCGCAGCCCGTACGAGCGGCCCTACGAGCAGTCCTACGAGCCGAGGTCGCGCAGCAGCCGCTTCGACGGCTACGCAGACGGCTACGGGGACAAATACGGCGACGGTTACGGTCAGCCCGAGCGCCCCAGCCGGTACGACGACCGCGACCGCCCGGAGTCGTCGTACGAGCCGCGGCGCCGGCGGCCGTCCACCAACGGCACCCACCACCCCGTCTCGCAGGTGCGCTACCGCGGGGCGGGCTCTTCGGACCCCGGCGCCGAGCGCCGCGGCCGGTCCCGCACGCCCGGCAGGTCGCAGGCGCGCCCGCCCGCCGAATCGTGGGAGTACGACGCCTGAGGCGTTGAGTTAGAGCAGCGACCTGATCTCGCGCGGCAACGCGAACACCAGCGTCTCCTGTGCGGTGGTGACGGGCTGGACCACGTCGAAGCCGGATTCGGCGAGCCGCTCGAGCACGCCGCGCACCAGCACCTCGGGCACCGAAGCGCCCGACGTGACGCCGACGGTCGTGACGCCCTCCAGCCAGGCCGGGTCGATGTCGTCGGCCCAGTCGACGAGGTGCGCCGCCCCGGCGCCGCCGCCCAGCGCGACCTCCACCAGGCGTACCGAGTTCGACGAGTTGCGGGATCCGACGACGATCACCAGCTCGCATTCCGGGGCCATCGCCTTGACCGCGACCTGCCGGTTCTGCGTCGCATAGCAGATGTCGTCGCTGGGCGGATCCTGCAGCTTGGGGAAGCGTTCCCGCAGCTTCGTGACGATCTCCATGGTCTCGTCGACCGACAGCGTGGTCTGGGACAACCACACCACTTTGTTCTCGTCGCGGACCGTCACGTTCGCCACCGACGCAACCCCGTCGACGAGCTGGACGTGCTCGGGTGCCTCACCGGACGTGCCGATGACCTCCTCGTGGCCCTCGTGGCCGATCAGCAGGATGTCGTAGTCGTTGCGGGCGAACCGGCGCGCCTCGTTGTGCACCTTGGTCACCAACGGGCACGTGGCGTCGATGGTGTGCAGGTTGCGTTCCGCGGCGGCGGCGTGCACGGTCGGCGCGACGCCGTGCGCGGAGAAGACCACGATGGCGCCCTCGGGCACCTGGTCGGTCTCCTCGACGAAGACGGCGCCGGCCTTTTGCAGGGTGTCCACGACGTGGCGGTTGTGGACGATCTCGTGGCGCACGTAGATCGGCGCACCGTGCTTTTCCAGCGCCCGCTCCACGGTCTCGACGGCCCGATCCACACCCGCGCAGTACCCGCGCGGCTCCGCCAGGAGCACGCGCTTGCGGGTGGGTCCGACGGCTACCGAGCTGGATGCGCCGGGAATCCCCATGTCAACAGTCGGCGGCATGCCGTCCAGGGTACGTTCTGCCGACACGGGGTTGCCAGCTCGCGCGGGCGGGCTTGGACTTAGCCGCCGGTTAAGGCAATCTTGGACCCATGGCTGCTGCACCGTTTGGAGTTCGGCTTTTGGTCGGCGCGGCGACAGTCGCTGTCGAGGAGACCATGAAGCTGCCGAAAACCATCTTGATGTATCCGATGACGTTGGCCAGCCAGGCGGCGCACATCGTGATGCGGGTTCAGCAGAACATCGCCGAGCTGGTGAACAAGGGCGACAGCACCCTCGAGACCATCTTCCCGCCCAAGGACGAGAAGCCGGAATGGGCCACCTTCGACGAGGACCTGCCCGAGGGCGCCACCCCGGCGGCGCTGCCCGAGGGCGGTGAGGCAGAGCGCCGCGGCGAGGGCCGGTTCGCGCTGTACTCGGTGGCCGACGCTCACGAGGACGCCAGCGCGCTGGTCCGGCCCGCCCGGCAGCCGAAGAAGTCCGCGGCCGCCGACGTCGCGCAGCCCTCGGTGGTCAGCGAGCTCGACTATTCGACGCTGACGCTCGCCCAGCTGCGGGCCCGCCTGCAGTCGTTGAGCGTCGAGGAGCTCGAAACCCTGCTGGCCTACGAGCAGGCCACCAAGGCCCGGGCGCCGTTCGAGACGCTGCTGGCCAACAGGATCACCCGCGCGAACGCGAAGTGACCCCAGCCGCAACCTCCGAACCGAACTCCGCCCAGAACCCGTTTCCGGTGCGCGCGGTGGCGGTCCGCGTCGCCGGCTGGATCGACCGGCTGGGCACCGTGTGGGTGGAGGGTCAGCTGGCCCAGATCAGCCTGCGGCCCGACGCCAAAACGGTGTTCATGGTGCTGCGCGACCCGGCCGCCGACATGTCGCTGACGGTGACGTGCCCGCGCGACCTGGTCCTCAACGCGCCGGTACAGCTGGCCGAGGGCACCCAGGTGGTGGTGTGCGGTAAGCCGTCCTTCTACACGGGCCGGGGCACCTTCTCGTTGCGCCTGTCCGAGATCCGGGCCGTCGGCATCGGTGAGCTGCTGGCGCGCATCGAGCGGTTGCGTCGGCTGCTGGACGCCGAAGGCCTGTTCGACAACCGCCTCAAACGACCGATCCCGTTCCTGCCCAACATGATCGGGCTGATCACCGGCCGGGCCAGCGCCGCCGAGCGTGACGTGCGGTCGGTGGCGACCGGCCGCTGGCCCGCGGCCCGATTCGCGGTGCGCAACACCGCGGTCCAGGGCCCGAACGCCGTCGCGCAGATCGTCGAGGCGCTGGCCGCGCTCGACGGCGACGCCGACGTCGACGTGATCGTGATCGCCCGCGGCGGCGGTAGCGTCGAGGACCTGTTGCCGTTCTCCGACGAGACGCTATGCCGCGCGATCGCGGCCTGCCGCACGCCGGTGATCAGCGCCGTCGGTCACGAACCCGACAACCCGCTGTGTGACCTGGTCGCCGACCTGCGCGCCGCCACCCCCACCGACGCCGCGAAGCGGGTGGTGCCCGACACCGCGGCCGAGCAGC
>NZ_LZKC01000039.1:0-763 GCF_001672685.1 Mycobacterium sp. E2462 | reverse complement strand
GCGCGGGCGGGGTTGGTGATGGATCCGGGGTCGAAGGTGACCTATAACGGGGTGGAGATCGGTCGGGTCGGCAGTATCAGTGAGACGGTGCGGGATGGGAAGCCGGCGGCGAAGTTTACGTTGGAGGTCTATCCGCGGTATTTGTCGTTGATTCCGTCGAATGTGAATGCCGATATCAAGGCGACGACGGTGTTTGGTGGCAAGTATGTGTCGTTGACGACGCCGGCGAATCCGTCGCCGCAGAAGATCAGCGGGCGCACGGTGATTGATGCGCGGTCGGTGACGACGGAGATCAATACGTTGTTTCAGACGATTACGTCGATCTCGGAGAAGGTGGATCCGATCAAGTTGAATCTGACCTTGAGCGCGGCGGCGCAGTCGTTGGCGGGGTTGGGGGAGCGGTTCGGGCAGTCGGTGGTGAATGCGAACGCGATTCTTGATGATGTGAATCCGCGGATGCCGCAGGCGCGTCGGGATATTCAGGGGTTGGCGGCGTTGGGGGATACCTATGCTGATGCGGCGCCGGATTTGCTGGATTTTTTGAACAATGCGGTGGTGACGGCGCGCACGGTGAATGCGCAGCAAAAGGATTTGGATCAGGCGTTGTTGTCGGCGGCGGGGTTTGGTAATACCGGGGCTGATTTGTTCAACAAGGGTGGGCCGTATTTGGCGCGGGGTGCGGCGGATCTGGTGCCCTCGGCGCAGTTGCTCGACACCTACAGCCCGGCGATCTACTGCACCCTGCGCAACTACCACGACATCG
>NZ_LZKC01000038.1:0-1117 GCF_001672685.1 Mycobacterium sp. E2462 | reverse complement strand
AACCCGGTCGCTCCGTAAAGCACTATGTTGAGTTCGCGCAGCGTGGCGGTCACGGGCCCCGACGCCCCGCCGCCGGCCCCGATCAGGGCGTACAGCGTGAACTGGGACGCCATCGCGCAGTGCGAGTCGGGCGGTAACTGGGGAATCAACACCGGCAACGGTTTCTCCGGTGGCCTGCAGTTCACCTCGAGCACGTGGCACGCCAACGGCGGGTCGGGCTCGCCGGCGAGCGCGAGCCGCGAGGAGCAGATCCGGGTGGCCGAGAACGTGCTGCACTCGCAGGGCATCCACGCCTGGCCGGTCTGCGGCCGCCGCGGCTGACCTGCGTCGCCATCCGACGGCATGGCCGTCATCTGTTGAGAAGAAGCGCCGGGCCCTCGGGCCGGGCGCTTCTTCGCTGCGCGGATCGGCGTCTCAGGCGTCGGGTAGCGTCGGGCCCGTGACCGCAACGCCGCGCGAATTCGACATAGTGCTTTACGGAGCGACCGGGTTCGTCGGGAAACTCACCGCCGACTATCTGGCGAACAAGGCGCCACAGGCCCGCATCGCGTTGGCCGGCCGATCGACCGACCGGCTGCGGGCCGTCCGCGACACCCTGGGCGAGCCCGCGCAATCCTGGCCGCTGCTGCAGGCCGACGCGGCGTCGCCGTCGACGTTGGACGAAATGGCCGCGCGCACCCAGGTCGTCGTCACCACGGTCGGCCCGTACACCCGTTACGGGCTGCCGTTGGTGGCCGCGTGCGCCGCGGCCGGCACCGACTACGCCGACCTGACCGGCGAGGCGATGTTCGTGCGCGACAGCATCGACCTCTATCGCAAGCAGGCCGCCGACACCGGCGCGCGGATCGTGCACGCCTGCGGCTTCGATTCCATCCCGTCGGATCTCAGCGTGTACGGCCTCTACCGCGCGGTCCGCGACGACGAGGCGGGGGAGCTGGCCGAAACCGACCTGGTCCTGCGGTCGTTCTCCGGCGGGGTCTCCGGTGGCACCGTGGCCTCCATGGTGGAGGTGCTCAGCACCGCCTCCAGCGACCCCGACGCCCGCCGGAGAACGACCGCAGGACCAGGTCGGTTTCGGCCAGCTCCCCCGCCTCGTCGTCGCGGACCGCGCGGTAGA
>NZ_LZKC01000037.1:0-14381 GCF_001672685.1 Mycobacterium sp. E2462 | reverse complement strand
CGTGCCGACGAACGGTCGCCGTTCGGCCCACCGTGCCCACTCGGCGGCCAGGCCGGGGAAGCAGGCCTGGTCGTAGGCTTGAATCTCCAACGCGCCACGGTCTGCCATCCGCTGCGGCGCGGGGCCACAGGCCCGCGGCAAACCCAGCTCGCGTCGTTGCGCGTCCTCCGCCTTCTTGGTGACCCGCCACTGCACCCAGTCCAACGCCGTCATGACGGACCGGACTACCGGTGCGGGCGTCGCGGGGGAGAGCTGGCCATTGGGCCGCATGGGAAAGTAGTGCATCGTGGCAAGCGGAAGCTTGTGGTACTCCGCGACGTTCGCGGCGACCCCCGGGAACCCGGGGCCCGTAAAGATCAGGTCGGCGCCGTCGGCCAGCGAGTTCAGCGTCTTACTCATCTCCAGCCACGCCTGCATGAGGAGGTTCTGGGCATTGCGCCACCGTTTGACCGCCTGGGGCACGTCCCAGAATTTGCCGAGGAAATCGGTGTCCCAGTAACCGTCCTGCTGGTCCGGCCCGTAAGCGACGGCGCCCAAGCCGGCGGATTCGACGAGGCCCAGCAGGTTCGGCGGGACGGCCAACGTCACGTCGTGTCCGCGGCGCTGCAACTCGCGGCCGAGGGCGGTGCAAGGCTCGACATCGCCGCGGGTTCCGTAGCTTGCCAACGCGATCTTCACGACGAGTGCCCTTCCGGTGGCCGTGTGGGGTGGCGAAGGCCATTATCGCTGCTGTCACAGCGTCAGGCGTGTGTTCCGACCTGCTGGCAACCGGTTGTTCGTCAACCGGCGCGGCCCGCAAGTCCGAATTGACCGGCACGCGCTCGATTCGGCCTCCGCAATGCCCTGTGCATCTACTATGAAGCCGCAGGGGCATTATCTCCGTTTCAGCGTCCTCTGGAAGGGTGGATAGAACCGTTCGGGCTCCTCAGTCGGGAACCGGCCCACGATCTGCGCGCGAGGCATGCAACACTAACTGACCTGTCCCGCGAGCCCTCGAAGCGCTCGCTGCCCATGTTTTGATCGTCTGGCCGCTCGACGCCTTAAAATGCCATTTGCAGAGCCGCGTGTTTTCACGGACAAGCGTCACAATGCAGAAAGTTCCTTCTGCGATCTATGGATAAAGCTTGGTCAAGCGGTGGCCTCAAGAATAAGTGACTCGATTTGGTTAGCTTCAGCGCCGATAGAGTCCGCGTGACGATCCACTCCGTTCAATTCGGCATGTCGCGACACTCCCGGATCGCATCGCACGACCTCGCGAAAGCCAACTCGATGCAGAACTCGACGCAACGTGTCTTCGTCATAGAGGTACTGATGACCCCACGAATGCATCATTCGATTTAAAACGTGGACTGGACTAGTTTCTTCTTCACGCTCCGCTTCAGACCCAAATGTGCGATTGCTCCAACGAATATAGTCTTTAATTCCAGCGTCTTCTGAGTCGGGCATGTTGCGGAAGGTGTCAAGGTTTGGCGTCGAGATGCGTAAGACCCCATTCGGCTGCAGCACCCTATGTGCTTCGCTCAACGTCGCTATCCCGGCTTCATATGGCACGTGCTCGATCATGTGCTCGCACGCGCTGAATCGGAATGACGCCGAGGGCATAGGCCAGCGCTTCGTGCTGTCAAGGTAGACAACTGCGCGGTTAGTCGGTGCCAGATCCGTGCACAGCCAACCGTCAATCACCATTGCACCGCTGCCAATAGCGAGTCGCCGTTCGTGCGGTGGAACCGCGTCAAGATAGTGGGCGAGCTGCCGGCCTCGACGGCTGAGACCTATCGCTTTGCGGCTTAGGAGGGCGGCCTTGCACACGAGGGGATAGTCGCTTAGATCAATCTGTATTGCTCCACCGAGCCGCCGCGCCGCTGCTACTGCTGGCTGCATTGATGTGTTGACCAATGGTCCGCTCTCAGCTCCGTCAGGTTGCCGGTTGGTCGATGCGCTGCTTCGAGAGCTCACATTACAGTTGAATGCAGGATTCCGGAGGAGATTGGCACCTGCCTTAGCCCACTCCGGCCGGCTTAAGCGCGACTCCCGGCAGATGCCGACACGGGCTACGATGCGGGAGAGTGTGGGAGCTCCCTTGGAACGGCCGCCACACAGTCGGACGCTCGGTGGGGATGGTGCGTCCGGATGTGCATCATGCTGGTACCCAGCGTTTCGGTATCGGGCTGATGCAGTTTTGCGGTGACGGTTACCCGTAGCAGGCGGGGCATTCCGCGGTGATCCACCGGGGCTCGTGTCCGCCGCGCGCGAGATGGCGTGCGGTGCATTGCAAGCTCGTCAGGCTTCGTCATGCTGTGCACTCCTTCAGGTTTCGGTAGCTTTACTCGGAGTGTTAGCAGTTGGAGCTGAGATGTGCCGAGCATAGAGGGAGCTTCAAACACATGACGGCAGAAGATCTGCCCAAGGTCAGCGTAGTCTCGACCACTTATAACCAGGAGGCTTACGTCCGCCAAACATTCGACGGCTTTGTCGCGCAGGAAACCGATTTTGCAGTCGAAATTGTCGTCATTGATGATGCGTCGACCGACCGCACCCCGACGATCATTCGCGAATACGCCGACCGGTATCCACACCTTTTCCGGCCAATCTTCAGATCTGAAAACGTTGGATACAAAACAAATCTAATGAGCGCTTTCGCGGCTGCGCGCGGTGAGTACGTGGCTTGGTGCGAGGGTGACGACTATTGGACCGATCCGGCAAAGTTGCGGAAACAGGTCGCTTTCCTCGATGCGCATCCGAAGACCGTACTATGCTTTCATCCGGTTCAAGTGATTTGGGAAGGCGGAGCTGCGGAGGATTACGTATGGCCGCCTCCTTTTTGGCGCCTGGACCTTAGCGTCGAAGGATTGCTGAAACGCAACTTTATCCAGAATAATTCAGTCATGTACCGTCGCATCCCGCCTTATGACGACGTTCCCGCCGCCGACGCTTGTTTCGATTATTACCTTCACGTGCGGCATGCGGTTCACGGCGATATAGCGATGCTGCCGGAGATGATGGCGGTCTACCGCCGCCACCCAGAGGGTATGTGGTACAACCTGGTCGTCGATCCCGCCACCTTCTGGCTGAAACAGGGCATAGGGCATGCAGCGACGTTCGACGCAATGCTCGATCTGTTCCCCGACGACCCTCTACGCTCCGAGATTTTAAGCGAGCACGCTGACCGGGTCCTGCGCGCAGTTTCGAAAGTGCCTGGTCTTGAAGGGCGCGCCGCGCTACTAGAGATAATCGCTCACCATCCGCGATTCGCGATGCTCGCGCTTCAGAAACGCTGGGCGACACCGCGTCAGCGAGTGAGGGCGCTGCGTCGGAATGTTGCCACCGCTGACCACTTGAGCTGGGCTGCGGTGAAGGCGAATTGGCGCGCACTTGCACCTGTTATCTCGCCTAGCCTTGGACGGAAAAGGCACGCCAGGGACTGACCGCTGTGCGAGTGAAGTCGCCAACTGCCGCGAAAGTAGTCAAACTCTCGCATGGTCTGACATGTCTAGATGTTGTTCCACGAATCGCCGATCTCGCTGGTCACCCTCCGGTGGCCCCTTTAATATTGAGACCGTCGCCGAAGCGCATCACCTTGCGAAATTCTCGCAAAGGCGCCGCTAGCAACACCTTCAACCGCTTCGCGCGCTGCGGCCCGAACGCGACCACCTTGCCGACGAGCCCCACCCACACCAGCAACCACCACGTTGTCGCGGCGATCCGGATGGCAGCTGTCGACGCCGGGTCGACGATGAGCCAGGTGAGTATCCGCAATTGGTCCAGCCAGTGCCGCTGAGCCTTGGTGATGTTCGACGATTCGGTGACCCCGGTGTGATGGCGAACCGAAAGTTCTTGCGGCACAAACCGTACGGCGCAGCGCACCATCAGGCGCAACCAGAAGTCCAGGTCGACGGTTTGATGAACGTCGTCGCGCATGCCGCCGATGCTCAGCGCCAGGTCGCGCCGGAACATCACGCTGCTCGGCTCCCCGATGAGGTTAGCGCTGGCGCCCCACAGGGCCACGATCTGCAGAACCAACGATGAGCCGCGATTGTATTCACGGAGTTTCGCGAAGTAGACGTGCAGTTTGGCCGGCGCGCGCCGCCGCTCGGTCCACGGCAAGTCGTCGGTCACTACCTGCCGGGGCGCGAAGGCGAGTCCGATCGCGGCGTCATCGAAGCATTCGGACAGGGTCTTCAAGGCGCCTGGCAGCAGCCAGTCGTCGCCGTGCAGGAATTGGATGCATTCACCGCGTGCGAGCTCCAGGCACCGGTTGTGGTTCGCGTTGAGCCCGAGCCGAGATTCGTTGCGCACCAACCGGTCAGAGGGGCGTAACAGCGTTGCCGCGGTCGCCGCTCCGGCGTCGCTCGACTGGTCGTCGACCACGACGATCTCGAACTCCACGCCCTGCTGCTCGAGGACGCTGCGCAGGCAGCGCTCGATGGTGGCGCTGTTGTTGTACATCGGCACGCACACCGAGACCCGCGGCGGGGTGGGGCCATTCTGGATCCCGGCCGGTTGCACCGACGTCGCCGGCAGCTCGGCCGGGCCGGTCACGCGCTGGCCTCGGCGGCGAACCGGTAACCGCGCACCGCCAGCGGAAGGCACACGACGAGCAGCCCGACCGTCCACAACAAGGTCAGCATCAACGGCCACGCCAGCGGACCGCCGTGCGCCAGCGATCGCATGGTCTCGATCGGCGGTGAGATCGGCTGGATGCGGATCAGTGGCCGGACCCACGAGGGGAACAGGCCGATGGGCGTCGCGCCGGGATTGACGAACGCCAGCGAGAAGGTGACGCCCAGCAGCCAGGTCATGGCGGTGCGCCCGTTGTTGCGGACGGCCAGGGCCATCACCAGCGCGGTGAACCCGACCACCACGATCGACGGGATCAATACGAACAACAGGGCCGCGGCCCAGCCTTGGGTAAAGCGCAACCCCATGGCCAGGCCCAGCACGGTGATGAGCATGGTGCCGATGAACGCGCGGAAGACTTCGGCGGTCACCCACCCGGTGATGGCGCTCGCGCGGTGTATCGGCAGGATCCACATCCGGCTGAGCAAGCGCGACTCACGGTCCATGGTGATGCCCGTCGAGTTGCCCAGTGATCCGAAGAGGGCGGAGATGACGGCGCACATGGGGACCAACCCGTAGATGCTCTTGCCGCCGGTGACCTTATGCACCTGGTCGCCCAACACGATCTGATAAATCAGCAGCAAGAACACGGGCAGCAACAGCGAACCCATCAGCACGGCCTGGTCGCGGCGCCAGCGCAGCAGCAGTCGGCCGGCCTGGACCCAGCTTTCGACGGCCAACGAGCTACGCGACTCCACGTGCTGTTTCACTAGCTGCGCCTCTGCATGCGCAGCGTGATCGCGCCGAAGACCACGACCATGCCCAGGCACCACGCCGAGGTCGCGGCCAAGTTGGCACGCAGCACGTGCCCCGTGGCCAGGCCGCGCAGCGTCTCGGCGAACTGCGAGATCGGCTGGTTGCGCACGTACGGGCGCAACCAGCCCGGGAAGGTCTTCTCCGGCGCGATGCCGGTGGACAGCAGAAACAGCAGCAACTGCGGGACGAACAGCAGGTGGGTGGCGCCCTGCACGGTCTTCGCCCGGGATCCCAGTGCGTCGGCGCCTAAGGTGACGGCCAGGCAGAGTAACAACGACATCAGCACGAAGGCAAGGGCGTAATTGAGGCCGCCGCTGATCCGAAAACCGAATGCGTACCCGGCGAGGATCGCGACCACCAGCGTGAGCAGGCCTCGCAGCAGCGTGGCCGCGGTGCGTGCGGTCACCGGAGCCGCCGCCGTGACCGGAAGTGTGCGCAGCCGCTCGCCGATTCCGTTGAGATGGTCGCGGGCCGCCCGGTCGGCCGTCATCAGGCCGACGAAGATCATGGACTGGGAAACCACCGCGGGCAGCAGGTATTGCGAATAGCTGTTGTGCCCGGTATCGATCAGGCCGTGCAACGCCACGCTGAAGCCCATCAAATAGACGGTGGGAGAGATGATTTCGAAGATCATCTCGCCGTCACGCGCCGCGGACTTCAGCGAGCGTTCGGTGAGGGCGGCAAGCCCGGTCATGATCGCGCGGCGGTCCGGGCGGTGAGGTGCAGGAAGGCCTCGTCGAGTGACGGCTTGCGCAGCGAGATGTCGGCGAGCTCCAGGCCCAGGGCGTCGACGCGGCGGAACACCTCGACCAGCGTGGCCACCCCGTCGGGCGCTATCACCGACACCGAATTCGTCTCACCGTCGACGTCGATGCCTCGCAGACCGGTCAAGGCCTGGACGACCCGGGGCAGGTCGGTGGGGTTGGCTGGGGTCACCTGGCAGTAGCTGGCGCCGACCGCGCGCTTCAGTTCCTCCGCGGTGCCGCTGGCGATCACCTGGCCGTGGTCGATAACGACGATGGAGTCGCTGAGCACGTCGGCCTCTTCGAGGTACTGCGTCGTGAGCAGCACGGTGATGCCCTGCACGGCCAACGAGCTGACCAAGCTCCACACGTCGCGGCGGCTGCGCGGGTCCAGCCCGGTGGTGGGCTCGTCGAGGAACAACACCTTCGGCGGCACAACCAGCGCGCTGGCCAAATCGACGCGTCGGAACATGCCACCGGAATACGTGTTGAGCCGGCGGTCCGCGGCTTCGACGAGGTCGAATTGGTGGAGCAGTTCGTTCGCGCGCACCTTCGCCTCTCGGCGGCGCAGTCCCCGCAACCTGCCGAAGAGCACCAGGTTTTCGCGGGCGGTGAGCATCGGGTCCATGCCGGTGAACTGGCCGGCCATGCCGATGCTGGCGCGAACCTTGGCCGGCTCTCGGACGACGTCGTGGCCGGCTACGCTCGCGCGGCCCGAGGTTGGACGCAACAGCGTGGACAAGATGTTGATGGTGGTCGTCTTGCCGGCACCGTTGTGCCCGAGCACGCCGCAGACTGTCCCCGCCGGAACCGAAAAGTCCACGCCGTTCAGCGCGCGCGTATTGCCGAATACCTTTGTCAGGCCTTCGACCTCGATTGCCAGCGGGCTCACGTTAGCGAGTATTTCATGGCGGCTGTTCGTTTGTCGGTCTTATTGGCGCTAGCCGCCACAATGCCGGGGGAGCGCGGTACCGGCACATCGTGAGTCACGCCTGCGCGAGCTACAAACGTGGATTGTATTCTCCAGGAAGAAAATTGGTGGCTCAGCGCAGGGCGCGGTCCCCTGTGCGCCGCTACCCAGGTGAGCGACACGGTGGCCACGCCGCTGCGGCGGCGGTGCGCTTCGACGGTGGCCAAGCTAGACGGTCGGCCGGGGGATCTCGGCGGTGTGGGCATCCTCGAGCCGCTCGTCGTGCAGCATCAGGGCCCGCACCACGGGCCGCGGCCCCTCCGGGCGCAGCAACCGGCTGGCCGGCCGCGGCCGAACCACCTGCGGCCACCAGAACCAGCGCCCGAGCAGCGCGGCGATGGTGGGCGTCATGAAGGACCGCACGATCAAGGTGTCGAACAGCAGGCCGAGACCGATGGTGGTACCGACCTGGCCGATGATCCGCAGGTCACTGACCACCATGGAGGCCATGGTGAACGCGAACACCAGGCCCGCGTTGGTGACGACCTTTCCAGTGCCGCCCATGGCGCGGATGATGCCGGTGTTGATGCCGCCGGCCAGCTCCTCTTTCATCCGGGACACCAGCAGCAGGTTGTAGTCGGATCCCACAGCCAGCAGGACGATTACCGACATGGGCAGCACCATCCAGTGCAATTTGATGCCCAGGATGTACTGCCAGATCAACACCGACATGCCGAACGAGGCGCCCAGCGACAGGGCGACGGTGCCCACAATCACCAGCGCTGCGACGAAGCTGCGCGTGATGATCAACATGATGATGAAGATCAGACAGAGAGCGCCGACCCCGGCGATGAACAGGTCATAGTTGGAGCCGTCCCGGAAGTCCTTGAAGGTCGACGCCGTACCGGCGATGTAGATCTTCGAGTTCTCCAACGGCGTCGACTTGAGCGCCTCTTCGGCCGCCGTCCGGATCTTGTCGATGCGCGACACTCCCTCGGGCGTCGCGGGGTCGCCCCGGTGCGAGATGATGAATCGCGCGGCTTTCCCGTCGGGGGACAGGAACTGGCTCATCGCCCGCTTGAAGTCGGCATTCTCGAAGATGTCGGGCGGTAGGTAGAACGAGTCGTCATTCTTGGACGCGTCGAACGCCTCGCCCATGGCGGTCGCGTCCTTATTGTTGCTGTCCATCTGGCCGATGATCCCGCCCATGGTGCTGTGGTTGGTGAGCAGCATGTTTCGCATGTCCTCGGACATGGCAATCATCGGCGGGTACTGCTCGAGCAGCTGCGGCATGAGCATGTCCATCTTGTCGAGGTGCACGATGAGCTCTTTGAGCTTGTCGCTCAACGTGTCCACGCCGTCCAGCGTCTCGAAGATGTTGCGCAACGACCAGCAGATCGGGATGTCGTAGCAGTGCTTCTCCCAATAGAAGTAGCTGCGCAGCGGCCGGAAGAAGTCCTCAAAATTTGACGTGTCGTCGCGCAGCTCGCTGAGGACCACCGCCATCTCTTTGGTCTTCGCGATCGAATCGTGGGTCAGGGCGGTCATCTGCTGCTGCAGTTCGTACAGCTTCTTGATGTGTTTGATCTGCTCGCCGAGCATGTCGGCCTGGACGAGCATGTCGTCCATGCGGGCCGAGATGTATTTGATGTCCTCGCTCATGGTCGCCTGCTGCATGCTGAGCAGGAACGGCACCGAGGTGTGCTGGATCGGGGTGCCCTCGGGTCGGGTGATGCCCTGCACCCGAGAAATGCCGTGCACCTGGAAGATTCCCTTGGCCAGCCGGTGCAGCGTGAGGAAGTCCACCGAGTTCCGCATGTCGTGGTCGGATTCGATCATCAAGATCTCGGGCATCATCCGGGACTGCGAGAAGTGCCGGTCGGCGGCCGCGTAGCCCACGTTGGCGGGAATGTCTTTCGGGATGTACAGGCGGTCGTTGTAGCTCGTCTTATAGCCCGGCAGCGTCACCAGCCCGACCAACGCCACCGCCACCGTGGCCAGGAGGATGGGCAGGGGCCAACGCACGATCGCCGTGCCGATGCGCCGCCAGCGGCCGAACCCGATCTTCTGCTTGCGGTCGAACCATCCGAAGCCGCTGCCGAAGGCCAGCACCGCGGGCACCAATGTCAGCGCGATCGCGACGGAGACGAGCATGCCCACCGCACACGGCACGCCGATCGTCTGGAAAATCGGCATTCTGGTGAAGCTCAGGCACATCATGGCGCCGGCGATCGTCAAACCCGAACCCAACACCACCGGCGCGACGCCGCGATAGGTGGTGTAGTAGGCCAGTTCTCGTTCCTCGCCGGCCTGGCGGGCCTCTTGATAGCGACCGAAGAAGAAGATCGCGTAGTCGGTGCCGGCCGCCATCGCCAGCGCCACCAGCAGGTTGATGGCGAAGGTCGACAGCTGAACCATGTTGTTGTCACCGAGGAAGGCGATGACGCCGCGCGCCGCGAACACCTCGACACCCACCGTGATCAGCAGCATGATGACGGTGAGGACCGACCGGTACACGAAGAGCAGGACCAAGAAGATGATCAAGGCGCCGATCATCGTCATTTTCAGGATCGACCGGTCACCACTGTGCTGCATGTCCGAGATGAGCGCGGAAGGACCGGTGACGTAGGCGCTGAGGCCGGCGGGCGGGGGATTGTGGGCGATGATCTGGCGCACCGCCTCGACCGAATCCTGCCCAAGCGTCGTGCCTTGGTTACCGGCGAGGTTCATCTGCACGTAAACGGCCTTGCTGTCCGGGCTTTGCGCACCGGCCGCCGTGAGCCGGTCGCCCCACAGGTCCTGCACGTGCTCGACGTGTTTGGAATCGGCGCGCAACGCGCGAATCAGCTTGTCGTAGTAGGCGTGCGCGCTTTCACCGAGCGGCTGCTGCGATTCCAGCACCAGCATCGCGAAACTGTCCGAGTCGGATTCCTTGAAGTCGCGGCCCATGCGCTGCATGGCTTGCACCGCCGGCGCGTCCTGCGGCGCCAGCGGCACCGAGTGTTGCGCGCCAACGATTTCCAGGCGCGGCACACCGAACGTCACCAACAGGGTGAACGCCACCCAGAAGAGGATGACGAACACGGCCAGCTTGCGGATCGCCCGCGCGAAGAACGGAGCCTGCGGCCGATCCGTCGCCGGGGGGCTCTGGACGGTCATGCGACCCCCAGGGAGCAGCCCGCGCCGCGCCTAATGCCTTGTGTCGCTGCCGTATCCACGCTTCCCGTCCCGCAGTAACAGGCCGCCACTTACCGCGCGTCCTTGAGCAACAGCGAACGCACCAGCGGACGCGGGCCCGTGGAACGCAGCATCGTGCTCGCCGGGCGCGGGCGCACCCGCTGCGGCCACCAGAACCACCGGCCCAGCAGCGCGGCGACGGCCGGGGTCATGAACGCGCGCACGATCAACGTGTCGAACAGCAGGCCCATGCCGATGGTCGTACCGACCTGGCCGATGCTGCGCAGGTCGCTGACGATCATCGATGCCATGGTAAAGGCGAACACCAGGCCGGCGTTGGTCACGACCTTTCCGGTACCGGCCATCGCGCGGATGATGCCGGTGCTGATGCCGGCACTCAACTCTTCTTTCATGCGCGATACCAGCAGCAGGTTGTAGTCAGAACCCACCGCCAAAAGCACGATCACGGATGTCGACAGCACGGTCCAGTGCAGCGGCTGGTGTAGGAGGTACTGCCATACCAGCACGGACAAACCGAACGACGCGCCCAGCGACAGCAACACCGTGCCCACGATGACCATGGCGGCGATGAAGCTGCGCGTCATGATCAACATGATGATGAAGATCAGACATAGAGCGGACACGCCGGCGATCAGCAGGTCGAACTCGGAGCCGTCCACCAGGTCCTTGGTGATCGCTGCCGTACCCGTGAGGTAGATCTTGGCGTTCTCCAAGGGGGTGCCCTTGAGGGCCTCCTCGGCCGCCGTCTTGATCGCCTCCACCCGGGACAGGCCTTCCTGCGTCGCCGGGTCACCGCGCTGCGAGATCAGCAGACGGAAGTCCTTGCCGTCGGGCGACATAAAGACCTTCTCGACCCGCTTGAACGACTCCGAGCCGTTGATGATGCCCGGCGGCAGGTAGAACGAGTCGTCGTTCTTGGACATGTCGAACGCCTGTCCCATGGCGCTCGGGTCCTTCTGGCTGGAGTCCATCTGTCCGATCACACCGGACATGGTGCTGTGCATCGTCAGCATCATGCTGCGCATGCTGCCCATGGTCTCGATCATCGGCGGGATCTGCATGACCAGCTGCGGCAGCAGCGCGTCAAGCGAGTCCAGATTGCCTACGAGATCCTTGAGCTTGTCGTTGATCTCGTCCACACCGTCGATGGCGTCGAAGATCGACCGCAGCGAGAAGCAGATGGGGATGTCGTAGCAGTGCTTCTCCCAGTAGAAGTAGCTGCGGATCGGGCGGAAGAAGTCCTCGAAGTCCGAGATGTTGTCGCGCAATTCGCCTGTGATGGCTTGCATTTCGTGCGTCGTGGCGACCATCGCGTGGGTGGTGGCGACGAGTTCACGCATCAGGCCCAGCATGTGCTGCATGATGCCGATCATCTTCGCCAGCTCGTCGGCCTGCTTGAGCATGTCGTTCATGCGGTCCTTTTGGAACGCCATGTTCTGCAGCTGACTGGACTGCGACATGCTCATGATCCACGGAATGGTGGTGTGCTGCAGGGGAGTTCCCTCGGGCCGGGTCACTGTCTGCACCGTGGAGATGCCCGGCACGGCGAGCACGCCCTTGGCCAGCTTGTTGATCACCAACATGTCGGTGGGATTACGCAAATCATGGTCGGTCTCGACCAACAGGATCTCCGGCATCAGCATCCGCGATCCGGGAAAGTGCCGCTCGGCGGCCGCGTACCCGACGTTCGCGGGAATGCTCTGCGGGATGAACTTCTGGTCGTCGTAGCTCGGCTTGTAGTTGGGCAGCGTCAACAGCCCGATCAGCGCCACGGCCAGGGTCGCGATGAGGATGGGCGCGGGCCACCGGACGATCGACGTGCCGATGCGTCGCCACCGACGCGTGCTGAGTGCGCGCTTCGGCTCGAAGAGGCCGAACCGCGCGCCGGCGGCCAGCAGCGCCGGCCCCAGCGTGATGGCGACCAGGACGGCGATCGCGATGCCGACGGCACACGGGATACCCAGCGGCTGGAAGTACGGCAACCGGGTGAAGCTGAGGCAGAGCACCGCGCCCGCGATCGTGAGGCCGGAGGCCAGCACGACCTTGGCCACACCGCTGAAGGTGGTGTAAAAGGCCTGTTCTCGGCTTTCGCCGACGCTTCGGGCTTCCTGATATCGACCGACGAAGAAGATGCCGTAGTCGGTGCCCGTCGCGATGACGGCCGCGACCAACAGGTTGACGGCGAACGTAGTGAGGCCCACCAAGCCCAAATGGCCCAGCAACGCGACCATGCCGCGCGCGATCTGAAGTTCGAGCCCGACGATGAGCAGTAGCAGGAAGACCGTGATGATCGACCGATAAACCAGCAGCAACGTCACGAAGATGACGATCAAGCTGGCCAATGTCACGAGCATGACGGTCTTCGTGCCGGCGATGTTCATGTCCGCGACGATCGCCGCGGGGCCCGTGACGTAGACCTGCAATCCGGGCGGCGGCGAAGCCTGCTGCACCATCTTGCGCACCGCGGCCACCGACTCGTCACCCGCGGCCGCGCCCTGATTACCGGTCAGGTTCACCTGAACGTAGGCGGCCTTGCCGTCCTGGCTTTGCGCGGCGCCGCGGGTGAGCGGGTCGCCCCAGAAGTTCTGGACGTGCTGCACGTGGGCCTTATCAGCCTCGAGCATGTTGACCAGGCGGTCGTAGTACTTGTGCGCGTCGTCGCCGAGGGGCTGCTGGCCTTCCAGCACGATCATCGTCAGCGCGCCGGAGTTGGTCTCCTTGAAGTCCGAGCCCAGCCGCTCCATGGCCTTGAACGAAGGAGCGCCGATGGGGCTCAGCGAAACTGCGTGCTCCGCCTCGACCTTTTCCAGCGGCGGCACCCCGATGGTCATGACGACGGCGATGCCCAACCAGCCCAAGATGATGGGAACCGACAGACGGTGGATCCACTTCGCGACGAACGGGCGCGTGTCCTGCTGGGGCTGCGTGTCGACGGTACTCATGTCGCCGTCAGGACGCAGTAGGTGAACGCGTTCAATTCGTGCGAGATCCTCTCGGTCTTTACGACACCGTCAACGATGATACGGCAACCGAGAGAGTCGCTATCTCCCTGCGCGACAACGTTTCCCACGATCGAGGGCAGGTTCGTCGAGATGTCGAACGACCAGGGCAGCACGATCCCGTTGATGTGCTGCGGCTCGCCGTTGGCGTCGAAGTAGCTGATGTCGGCCATGGCCCCGGGCGGGCCGAAGACTTCGTACTTGACCTTCTTGGGGTTGAAGGGCTTGGTGTCTTGCTGCCGAGTGTCCGAATACGACGGGCGTTTCTCCGAGCCGAACATGCCGTGCAGGCGCGCCACGGTCAAGCCGCCGCCGACGACCACGGCGATGATCACCATCGGAATCCACACGTGCTTGAGCACCGCGAGGGCGCGCTTGTTCCGGCGACCCGGTCGAGGGCGGCCTACTGGTTGCTCGGGTTCGGCGGTGGAGCGGCGACCAAAGCGCGAAATGCCGCCGCGGCGGCCGGACTGTTCGCTGATGTCACGGCCTTCCATCGTGGCGACGTCGGGCCGGGACCACACATCGGGTTCGACCACTGCACCCCCTTCTATAAGTTTCACGCCCAGCGCCGTTTTCGCGGCTCGAACATGCAACTACGTATCGGTCGCGGCACGCCAGACTGCGGCGTCTCGGCTGCGATGCACCCCGGCTAGCCCTGCTTCGGTGATCGCACGCGAGCCCCGCCCCCTGGGGAGCGCGACCAGATCTTGATGAGTAAACCACGCCCTCAGCTCCGATATGTGGTCTTTGGCAACGCGATACGGGATCGTAATGCATATAGCGTGCGTAAAAGGCATTTCGTTAGCGGACGGAGGCGGCCGTTCACACAGTCTTCACGGTAGACGCCCACTTAATAGCACAGAAGATGCATGGTGTCATCGGCTCTGGCTTCGCCGGCCCGTGCCGGGAGGTCGCCAGCTACCCCATGCCGCCCGATTTTGCTGGGTTTTTCACGCTGTCGCTACTTGTTCGCCTCTAGGTGATTTTCGCGTCCCCACCGGTTCGGCTAGTCTCAGAGACGCACCATCGATAACTTCATCGCCCTAACGGCCGCCCTGCATCGGTGCAGGTCACCGCAGCTGAATCGGCACTGCGCACGCTCTGCCGGAGACCACTTGTTGAACTGCGTCAAGAGGCCAATAGGTCACACCAGGA
>NZ_LZKC01000036.1:0-27428 GCF_001672685.1 Mycobacterium sp. E2462 | reverse complement strand
GTGTTTCAGCTGCCGGTCAGCTGCGCCAGCCCAGCGCGCTGACTCTGGTCGTCGGGTCCGCGATCCGACAGCGCTGGTGTGGGATCGCCCTTCGTCGAAGGATTCGGTTGCTGTACAGCGCAACTGCGCCCCCACCGCGATCATTCCCGCTCAGCCCAGCGCTGTCGGATCGCGGACCCGACGACCAGAGTCAGCGCGCTGGGCTGGCGCAGCTGACCGGCAGCTGAAACATCGCTGACGAGGCGCTGTGTTGTGCGTGGCCGACGACTGCCGTCGTGGTAGTCACCCTAGACTGCCTCGTGATCCCGGCGTCGGACAGGCGCCGCGGAAGACAAGGGCGAGAAGTGTGATGACTCGGATGGATTGGTCCCGGCGCGCGGCGATGGTGGCGGCCGTCGCCGCGCTGGCGACGGGCTGCTCGGCGACGGTCGGGGGCGTGGCCCGCCCCGCGCCGGACGCGGTGCCGCGCTGGCTCACCGGGCACACGATCAAAAGAGTGCTGCTCGGCCAGAGCGCCCTGTCCCGAATCGTCAAGCAGCCGTTAGACATCGACCCGCTTTTCCCGCCCAGCTTCGGAGGGCCGGAGCTGTTGCAGGGCGCACCGTCGGGCCAGGTCCCGGACTGCTTCGGTGTGGCGGTGATGCTGCAGCAGAGCGCCTACCGCCCCGGTTCGGTGCGCAACGTCGCGCTCGAAACGTGGCGTCCCACAACGGAGTCGGCGACGGTGACCAGGGTCAAGGAAGGCGTGGTCAGCCTGCCCACGTCCGCCGACGCCAACGCGTTGTTCACCACGTTTTCCCGGCAGTGGCAGGCCTGCGAAGGCGAGACCCTGCCGGCCGGTGGCCGCGGCTTCGGGCTCCGGGTGCGCGTGAGCAACGTGCAGGTCACCAATTCTGTTGCCAGCGCCGCTCTTTCGATGGAGCTCAACGTGCCGCTGCCGAACGCTCCCGCGATCCCGGCGGCGCGCGCCATCGGAGTCCGCGGCAACTGCCTCATCGAAGTCGAGGTCGACTTCGCGCGGGAGCCGCAGTCACCGGACGTGACCAGCGACATCAACGGCAGCGCCCTCGACATCGCCCAGGTGATGCGGGACAAGGTCAGCGCTTTGAGCTGACGCTCGTCACACCGGCGCGTTGGCGGGCTGGAACGCGCCCGAGCCGTCGGCCTCCTCCTCGGCGCGGATCACGTGCACGACGGCGTTGATCAACGCCAGGTGGGTGAACGCCTGCGGGAAGTTGCCCAGCTGCCGTCCCGTGCGCGGTTCGATCTCCTCGGCGTACAGGTGCAGCGGGCTGGCATAGGACAACAGCCGCTCGCACAGCCGCTTGGCCCGCCCGACCTCACCGATCTCCACCAGCGCCGAGACCAGCCAGAACGAACAGATGGTGAAGGTGCCCTCCTCGCCGGACAGCCCGTCGTCGGTCTCGTCGACCCGGTAGCGCAGCACCAGGCCCTCCTGCGTGAGCTCGTCGGCGATCGCCAGCACGGTGTTGCGCACCCGCGGGTCGTCCGGCGGCAGGAACCTGGTGAGCACCACGAGCAGTAGCGAGGCGTCGAGCGCGTCGCTGCCGTAGCGCTGGGTGAACACGCCGCGCGAGTCCACGCCGTGACGCAGGATGTCGTCCTTGATCTCCTCGGCAATGTCGCGCCACTGCTGCGCGTAGCTCTTCTCGCCCTGCCGCTCGGCCAGCTTGGCCCCGCGGTCCAGCGCCACCCAGCACATCACCTTCGACGACGTGAAGTGCTGCGGTTCGCCGCGGACCTCCCAGATGCCGCGGTCCGGTTCGCGCCAGTGCTTGATGGCCTCCTCGACCTGTTTCTTCAGCACCGGCCACAACGTCTCGGGCACTTGCTCGCGCGACTTGGCGTGCAAATAGAAGGAGTCCAGGATCGAACCCCAGATGTCGTGCTGCACCTGGTCGTACGCGCCGTTGCCGATCCGCACCGGCCGGGCGTGGTCGTAACCGGAAAGGTGGTTGAGCTCCTCTTCGACCAGGCTGCGCTCGCCACCCACGCCGTACATCACCTGAAGCGGGTGGCGCTCGTTGCTGTTGGCGCCGGACACGTCGGCGATGAAGGCGAAGAAGTCGTCGGCCTCGCGGTCCAGCCCCAGCGTGTAGAGGCCCCACAGCGCGAACGTGGAGTCGCGCACCCAGGCGTAGCGGTAGTCCCAATTGCGTTCACCCTGAGGCGTTTCCGGCAGCGACGTGGTGCTGGCCGCCAGCAGCGCGCCGGTGGGCGAATAGGTCAGGCCCTTGAGCGTCAACGCGCTGCGCTGCAGGTAGGCCCGCCACGGGTGATCCGGGAAATTGCCGATGTTGATCCACTGCCGCCAGCACTCGGTGGTCTGCCACATCTTGTCGGCGGCCTCTTGATAGGTCTGGGGCGCCGGATGCTTGGTCCAGGAGAGGGCGACGAAGACGTCGTCGCCCTCCTTCATTCGGGTGCGCGCCCGCGCCTCGCGGCCCTCCAGGCCGATGTTGAGGTTGGTGGTCAGCCGCATCGTCGGATGCGCGTCGGGATGCTTGGTGGCGCGAGCGATGGCCTCGTTGTAGGCGTTGGCCGAGTACTCCCAGGTGGTGCCGACGCGGTGGTAGTCGAACGCCGGCTCGCAGCTCATCATCAGCTCGACGGTGCCGCTGACGCAGCGCACCGTGCGCAGCAGGATGTGTTCGGCGTCCCAGTCCATCGGCGTGCGGCGATGCGTGCGGGAGCGGCGCTCGATGTCGTGCCACGGCCCCATCACCAGCGCGTCGCGCACGATCAACCAGCCGGTGTGGGTCTGCCAGGTGGTCTCCATGATCAGGCTGCCGGGCAGGTAGCGGCGGGCCGAGGGCACCGAGACGCCGTACGGGCCCAGCCGGAAGTGGCCGGCGCTGCGGTCCAGGATCGAGCCGAACACGCTGGGGGAATCCGGCCGCGGCACGCACAGCCACTCCACCGATCCGGCCGGCGAGATCAGGCAGGTGTTCTCCCAGTCGGACAGAAACGAGTAGTCGGCGATCGGGGGAAAGGGATTCCGCAGTCCGGCGCTGGGGGCCAGAGGGCCGGGCGCGGTGACGGCCACCGGGGAGGACAGCGGGGGGGCCGACGCCGCTTCGAACGCCTCCTCGGGGAGGGTGTCGGCGGGGTCGTCGGGCTGAGCGTGCAGAACCATCAGGACATTTTCACTGCTGAGCGGGCCGGCGTCCATGCATTGCGCCACGCGGCGGTGCCCGGGGCCGGTGCCGCCCGTGCGCCGGCAACGAAAGCCCTTTTCGAGCGGGTTGGGGCGCCGCGGGCCTCGGCACGTTGGTTTTCCACAGCGGGGGCGCCTAGTGTGAACCCCGATGAACGCCTTCCTGAATTGGTGGGACGGCAACGAACTGTGGCTTTCCGGGCTCGCGTTCGTGCTGCAGGCCATGGTGGTGATGCCCGTGGTGCTGTTCGTGGCCTACCTCACGGCCGCGGCCCTCGACGGCCTGCTCGGCCGGGGCATCAGGGCGATGCGCCGGGCCCGCCACGCCGACGTGACGCCCGGTTAACGCGATGCCCCGGTCACACGTGACGTTGGTGCTCGTCGCGCTCGTGGTGTTGGTCCTCGTCACGTGGTGGGCCACCCACTGACGGCTTTGCCCGCTCGGTGGCGCGGTTGCATAGCTGTTAGGCTTCGCGCATGCACAGGGCGTCCGGCTCATCGGCTTGCCGTCTGCTCGTGCACTGTTGTCGCTGACTCCCCGGCCCGCGCGCGGCCAGGTGTGGAGTCGGTGAGTTCGCCGGCCATGCCCGATGCCTTGCCGCCGCAGCGATGGGAGCCGCATCCCTTTCAATCCAGCGTCGGAAGGCCCCACATGCTCAACGACTCCGGCAGCGCCCAGCGCTGGCGGGCCGTCGTCGCGCTCGCCCTGATCGTCGGCGTCGTCGCTGCCTGCCACGGTGGCGCCAGCGACGTCGTGGGCGGCGGCGGCCCGACGAATGCGCGCGCGAGCATCACCCTGGTCGCCTATTCGGTCCCGGAACCAGGCTGGAGCAAGGTGATCCCGGCGTTCAACGCCTCCGACGAGGGCCGGGGCATCCAGGTGGTCACGTCCTACGGCGCCTCCGGCGACCAGTCGCGCGGCGTCCAGGACGGCAAACCCGCCGACGTCGTGAACTTCTCGGTCGAACCCGACATCGCGCGCCTGGTCAAGGCCGGCAAGATCTCCAAGGATTGGAATGCCGACGCCACCAAGGGAATTCCGTTCGGATCGGTGGTGAGCTTGGTGGTCCGCAAGGGCAACCCGAAGAACATCAAGGACTGGGACGACCTGCTGCGTCCGGGCGTGGAGGTCATCACGCCGAGCCCGCTGAGTTCCGGCTCGGCGAAGTGGAACCTGCTGGCGCCGTACGCCGTGAAGAGCGAGGGCGGCGCCAACAGTCAGGCCGGCGTCGACTTCATCGGCAAGCTGGTGCGCGAGCACATCAAGCTGCGTCCCGGCTCCGGGCGGGAAGCCACCGACGTATTCGTCCAGGGCAGCGGGGACGTGTTGATCAGCTACGAGAACGAGGCCATCGCGACCGAGCGGGCGGGCAAGGCGGTCGAACATGTGAACCCGGCGCAGACGTTCAAGATCGAAAATCCGGTGGCGGTGGTGACCACCAGCCCGCACCTGGACGCGGCCGTCGCGTTCAAGAATTTCCAGTACACCGCCGCGGCGCAGCGGGTGTGGGCGCAGGCGGGTTTCCGGCCGGTGGATCCGTCGGTCGCCGCCGACTTCCGCGCCCAGTACCCGGCGCCCGCCAAGTTGTGGACCATCGCCGACCTCGGCGGCTGGGCGACCGTCGACCCGCAGCTGTTCGACAAGACCAACGGCAGCATCACCAAGATCTACACGAAGGCCACCGGATGACGGCCGCGGTCACACCCGATCCGCAGGCCGTGCGGCCCGGCCTCGGCGTGCCCACCGGCGCCGGCGGCCGGCCGGCGGCCCGGCGCCGCTCCGGCACCACCTCGCTGCGGGTGGGCGTGGCGACGCTGTGGCTGTCGGTCATCGTGCTGCTGCCGCTCGCCGCCATCGCCTGGCAGTCGGCCGCCGGCGGCGCGCACGCCTTCTGGCTCGCGGTGACGTCCAACGCGGCGCTGGAGTCGTTGCGGGTGACGCTGACCATCTCGGCCGGGGTCACCCTGGTCAACCTGGTCTTCGGCCTGCTGATCGCGTGGATCTTGGTGCGCGACGACTTCTTCGGCAAGCGGTTGGTCGACGCCATCATCGACCTGCCGTTCGCGCTGCCCACCATCGTCGCCAGCCTGGTGATGCTGGCGCTGTACGGCAACAACAGTCCCGTGGGGCTGCATCTGCAGCACACCGCGTGGGGCGTGGCGGTGGCACTGGCCTTCGTGACGCTGCCGTTCGTGGTGCGCGCGGTGCAGCCGGTGTTGCTCGAGATCGACCGGGAGACAGAGGAAGCCGCGGCGTCGCTGGGCGCCAGCGGCCCCAAGATCTTCACCTCGATCGTGCTGCCGTCGCTGACGCCCGCGCTGTTGTCCGGTGCGGGCCTGGCGTTTTCCCGCGCGATCGGCGAGTTCGGCTCCGTGGTGCTGATCGGCGGAGCGGTGCCCGGCAAAACCGAGGTGTCCTCGCAGTGGATCCGCACCCTGATCGAGAACGACGACCGCACCGGCGCTGCCGCCATTTCGATTGTGCTGCTGTCCATTTCGTTTGTCGTGTTGTTCGCGCTGCGGGTGGTGGGCGGGCGCGCCGCCAAGCGTGAGGAGTTGGCCGCGTGACGTCCTCGCCGTGGGTGCGATACCTGCTCCGGTCCGTCGGGTTGACGTACCTGTTCGTGTTGCTCGTCGTGCCGGTGTCGCTGATCCTGTGGCGGACGTTTCGGCCCGGGTTCGGCCAGTTCGTCGACTGGGTCAGCACGCCGGCGGCGATCTCGGCGCTGAACCTGACCCTGCTGGTGGTCGCCATCGTCGTGCCGCTGAACGTGGTGTTCGGCATCCCGACCGCCTTGGTGCTGGCGCGCAACCGGTTTCGCGGCAAGGGCGTGCTGCAGGCGGTGATCGACCTGCCGTTCGCGGTCTCGCCCGTCATCGTGGGCGTGGCGCTGATCGTGTTGTGGGGATCGGCGGGCGCGCTGGGGTTCGTCGAGAAGGACCTCGGTCTCAAGATCATCTTCGGCCTGCCGGGCATCGTCCTCGCCAGCATCTTCGTCACGCTGCCGTTCGTGGTGCGCGAGGTCGAGCCCGTGCTGCACGAGTTGGGAACCGACCAGGAGGAGGCGGCCGCGACGCTCGGGTCGGGGTGGTGGCAGACCTTCTGGCGGATCACGCTGCCGTCGATCCGGTGGGGCCTGACCTACGGCATCGTGCTGACCATCGCCCGTACGCTGGGCGAGTACGGCGCGGTGATCATCGTGTCGTCGAACCTGCCGGGGAAGTCGCAGACGTTGACACTGCTGGTCTCGGACCGGTACAACCGCGGGGCGGAGTACGGCGCCTATGCGCTGTCGACGCTGTTGATGGGGGTGGCCGTGTTGGTGCTGGTCTTCCAGGTGATCCTTGACATTCGCAGGGCCAGAGCGGCTCGATAGGTTGGACATGAAAGACGTCCTCATGACCGAAGCCGGCCCGCACGCCCGCGGTGACCACGCGATCGTCGTGCGCGATGCCTACAAGCGTTACGGCGACTTCGTCGCCCTCGATCACGTGGACTTCGCCGTGCCAACCGGTTCGCTGACCGCCCTGCTGGGGCCAAGCGGCTCCGGCAAGTCGACGTTGCTGCGCACCATCGCCGGCCTCGACCAGCCCGACAGCGGGACCGTCACCATCAACGACCGCGACGTCACCCGCGTGCCGCCGCAGCGGCGCGGGATCGGGTTCGTCTTCCAGCACTACGCCGCGTTCAAACACTTGACGGTCCGCGGCAACGTGGCCTACGGGCTCAAGATTCGCAAGCGGCCGAAGGCCGAAATCGAAGAAAAGGTCGACAACCTGCTGGAAGTGGTGGGCCTGAGCGGCTTTCAGACCCGCTACCCCAACCAGCTGTCCGGCGGGCAGCGCCAGCGGATGGCCCTGGCCCGCGCGCTGGCGGTGGACCCGGAGGTGTTGCTGCTCGACGAGCCGTTCGGCGCGCTGGACGCCAAGGTGCGCGAGGATTTGCGCGCCTGGCTGCGGCGGCTGCACGACGAGGTGCACGTGACGACGGTGCTGGTGACGCACGACCAGGCAGAGGCGCTCGATGTCGCCGACCGCATCGCGGTGCTCAACCAGGGCCGCATCGAGCAGGTCGGCTCGCCGACCGAGGTCTACGACGCCCCCGCCAACGCGTTCGTCATGTCGTTCCTGGGGGCGGTCTCCACGCTGAACGGCAACCTGGTGCGCCCGCACGACATCCGTGTGGGCCGCACCCCGGAGATGGCCGTCGCGGCGGCCGACGGCACGGGGGAGTCCGCGGGTGTCGCCCGCGCCGTCGTCGATCGCGTCGTGGTGCTGGGCTTCGAGGTGCGCGTCGAACTGACCAGCGCCGCCACCGGCGGGTCGTTCACGGCCCAGATAACCCGGGGCGACGCCGAGGCGCTGAGCCTGCGGGAGGGCGACACCGTCTTCGTGCGGGCGACGCGGGTGCCGCCGCTCGCGGTGAACGGATCCGATACCGCCTCCGGCGCCGGCCGCGACACGAGCACGCTGACCTCGGCCTAGCTCAAGATATTTGGTCTTGCCGTCTTAGCAGCTCGTCGGGCGGCGATGGGTGCTGGGGCGGAATTGGCGGCGCATCTGCGGATGACAGATTTTTCAGCGTTCCGGCCTCACTCGCCCGCGAGCTGTGGTGCTCGACCCACCGACCAGACTCCGCTAGCGCCGGCGCTAGCTGATTACACAACGCGCGCATCCAAGAGTGCGGCGCGCTGGCCGCTCGCTGACGCGGTGTCAGGCGTGCAGCCCGCACTCCGTCTTCGCCAAGCCTTGCCAGCGGCCACTGCGGGCATCGGCCCCCGCGAGCGGCTTCACCGTGCACGGAGCGCACCCGATCGATGAATACCCTTCCTCGATCAGAGGATTCACCAGCACACCGTTGTCGTCGATGTAGTCCTGCACGTCCGCGTCGGTCCAGGTGGCTAAGGGGTTGATCTTCACCAGCTTGAACCCCTCGTCGAAACCGACCACCGGGGCGTTGGCCCGCGTCGGCGCCTCCGAGCGGCGCAAACCCGTGACCCACGCCGAATAGCCGCGCAGCGCCTTGCGCAGCGGGGTGACCTTGCGAAGCTGGCAGCAGGCCCCGGGGTCACGCGCGAACAGGTCCTTGCCCATCAGCGCGTCCTGCTCGGCGACGCTTTGCTCGGCGGTGACGTTGAGCACGTGGATGTCGTAAACGGATTCGACCGCGTCACGGGTGCCGATGGTCTCGGCGAAGTGATATCCGGTGTCCAAGAACACGACCGGCACGCCCGGGCGGACCTTGGCGGCCAGGTCGATCAGCACGGCCTCTTGCATGCTGGACGCCACCACGTAGTTGCAGGTGGCCCAGCCGCGGGGGCCGTTGAAGCCGCCGAAGGTCCGGTCGGTCCACGCCAAAATGTCTGTGGCGCTTGCGCCCTCGAGCTCGACCGCCGCCCGCGCCGCGATCTCGCGCAGCCTGGCTTCGGGTAGTTTCGTTGCCTGATCATTCATCGTAAGTCGTCCTCATTCGCCCTCATGGCCCACTGGGCGAAACGCTCACCGGCGCTGCGATATTTCATGAAGTTGCGCGTGACACGTTCGATGTAGTCGCCCATCTCCTCGCTGGTGACCTTGTGCTGCCGCAATTTTCGGCCGAACCCGCTGTTCAGGCCCAGGCTGCCGCCGAGGTGGACCTGGAATCCCTCCACGGAGCCGCCCTCACCGTCGTCGACCATCTGGCCTTTGAAGCCGATGTCGGCGATCTGGATGCGCGCGCACGAATTCGGACAACCGTTGATGTTGACGGTGATCGGGACGTCGAGCTGGGAGTTGAGATCCTCGAGTCGGCTCTCCAGCTCGGGCACCAAACTCTGCGCCCTGACCCGTGTTTCAGCGAACGACAGCTTGCAGAACTCAATTCCCGTGCAGGCCATCAAGTTACGCCGCCACTGCGAGGGTCGAGCTTGCAGGCCCACGTCCTCCAACCCGACGAGCAGGTCGTCGAGCTTGTCGTCCGGCACGTCGAGGATGACCAGCTTCTGGTACGGCGTGAAGCGGACCCGATCGGAACCGGCGCGCTCGGCCAGGTCTGCGACCGCCGCCAAGATGGTGCCCGAGACGCGGCCCGCGATCGGTGCGACGCCGACGGCGTTCAGCCCGTTCTTGAGCCGTTGCACCCCGACATGGTCGATCGGGTGCTTGAGCGGTTCGGGCGCCGGACCGTCGATCAACGGCCGCTTGAGGTACTCGGTCTCGAGAACCTGCCGGAACTTCTCGATGCCCCAGTCCTTGATCAAGAACTTCAGCCGCGCCTTGGCCCGCAGGCGGCGGTAGCCGTAGTCGCGGAAGATCGAAGTGACGGCCGCCCACACCTCGGGAACCTCGTGCAGCGGCACCCAGGCCCCGACGCGCTGGCCCAGCATCGGATTGGTGGACAGGCCACCGCCGACCCACAGATCCAGCCCGGGACCGTGCTCGGGATGGTTGACGCCGATGAAGGCGATGTCGTTGACCTCGTGCACCACGTCTTGCAGACCGGAGATCGCGGTCTTGTACTTGCGCGGCAGGTCGGCGAACTCCGGCGTGCCGATGTAGCGCCGCACGATCTCGTCGATCGCCCACGTCGGGTCCAACACCTCGTCCAGCGACTCGCCGGCCAGCGGCGAGCCGAGAATCACGCGCGGGCAGTCGCCACACGCCTCGGCGGTCTGCAACCCGACGGCGTCGAGGCGGCGCCAGATCTCGGGAACCTTCTCCACCTCGATCCAGTGGTACTGGATGTTTTCGCGGTCGGAGATGTCCGCGGTGTCGCGGGCGAATTCAATGGAGATCTGGCCCAACGTGCGCAGCGCGGCGGTCGAGAGGGCGCCGCCGTCGCACCGGACCCGCATCATGAAGTAGCGGGCCTCGATCTTGTCGGTGTTCTCGTCGCCCGTCCACGAGCCGTCGTACCCCTGCTCGCGCTGGGTGTACAGCCCCCACCAGCGGAATCGGCCACGCAGGTCGCTCTTGTCGATGCTGTCGAAGCCGTTCTTGGCGTAGACGTTCTCGATGCGCTCGCGCACCTCCAGCGGGGCGCCGGCCTGCTTCATCTCTTCGTTGGGGTTCAGCGGCTCGCGATTCCCCAGTGCCCACTGGCCCTCGTTACGGGCTTTCGCGGGACGGGCTGTGGTCATCGGAGGTTCTCCTTTTGCGAACATCTCCAACCCGGGCAGCGCAGTTCACCGACACCGTCAGGTGACGCAGAACCGTCGGCCAGCTGGAGACACAGATGGGCTGGGTCTACGACATCAAGGCAGACAGATACAGCTGCAGACGCGCTTGAGATCAATGTGCCGCCGCGCCACTAACGCAACGCGCGGGCGAGGTAGGGCGACAGGCACCAGACCATTGTGCCACGCTCCCGGATGAGCCATTTCAGCAGGGCAAATCTGGCCTCAAGGTGATTTAAATTACTTCGCAAAATTGGTAGATCAGGCCAACTTTGCGGGAAATAGGGCGGCCCGCCGGATTTGCTGGACGGCGACGGACGGTGCCGGGTGGCCCGGCGTGGGATCATTTGGCATGACCCTTCGCGAGCAATCGGTCGTCCTGCCCGAGCTGCAGGCCACCGACGGGCGCCCGTTCGGTCTGTACGTCCACGTGCCGTTCTGCATCACCCGGTGCGGATACTGCGATTTCAACACCTACACGCCGGCCGAACTGGGCGGCGTGAACCCCGACGCCTGGCTGGACGCGCTGCGGATCGAGCTGTCGCTGGCGGCCGCGCGCCTCGGCGGACCCACGGTGGACACCGTCTTCGTCGGTGGCGGCACCCCGTCGCTGCTGGGGCCCGCCCGCGTGACCCGGCTGCTGGACATGGTGCGCGACCATTTCACACTGGCGCCCGACGCCGAGATCACGACCGAGGCCAACCCCGAGTCCGCCTGGCCGGATTTCTTCGACGCCACCCGTGCGGCCGGCTTCACGCGGATCTCGCTGGGGATGCAGTCGGTGGCGCCGCGGGTGCTGGGCGTGCTCGATCGCATCCACACCCCGAATCGGTCCGCCGCGGCCGCCCGCGAGGCGTTGGCGGCCGGCTTCGAGCACGTCAGCCTGGACCTGATCTACGGGACGCCGGGGGAGACCGACGACGACCTGCTGCGCTCGGTCGATACGGCGATCGAGACCGGCGTGGACCACGTGTCCGCCTACGCCCTGGTCGTCGAGGAGGGCACCGCGCTGGCCCGGCGCGTCCGGCGCGGGGAAGTGGCGGCACCGGACGACGACGTGTTGGCCCACCGCTACGAACTGCTCGATACGCGGCTGTCCGATGCCGGGCTCACCTGGTATGAGGTGTCCAACTGGTCGCGGCCGGGCGGTGCGTGCCGCCACAACCTCGGCTACTGGGACGGCGGCCAGTGGTGGGGTGCGGGGCCGGGCGCGCACGGCTACGTGGGCGCGACACGCTGGTGGAACGTCAAGCATCCCAACGCCTACGCCGAGAAGCTCACCGCCGCTGAGCTTCCCGTCGCGGGTTTCGAGGAACTCGACGCCGAAGCGCTGCACACCGAGGACGTGCTACTCAAAACCCGCCTGCGCCAAGGTCTTCCGTTGACCTCGCTGAGCGACGCCGAACGCGAACGCGCCGAAGTCGCGGTGCGGGACGGGCTTTTGTCGCCCGGCGACGGCAGGCTGGTGCTGACGCCCCGGGGGCGGCTGCTGGCCGACGCGGTCGTGCGGACGCTGCTGGACTGACCGTGCCGTCAGACGCCGAATAGGCGTTCGAAGATGCGGGCGATCTCGATGTAGAGCGGAATCCCGATGGTCACGTTGTAGGAGAACGTCAAGCCCAGCGACGCGGCCAACGGCAGCGTCGGGCTGGCCTCGGGAATCGCCAGGCGCTGGACCGCCGGAACCGCGATGTAGGACGCCGCGCCGCACAGGACCGCGAACAGCACGTAGGTGCCGGTCTTGAAGTCGGTGTGCGTCAGCGAGGCGTAACTGCACGCCACCACGATGCCCAGCGTCGCAAAGACATTGGGCGCCACCAAGCCGAACACGATGAAGCCCAAGCCCGCCGACCGGAGGTCCTTGAGCTTGCGCGACGCCGTCATGCCCATTTCGAGCAGGAACAGGCACAGCACGCCCTGGAACGCCATGACGAAGAACTTGTCGTCGTCCGCCACGACCTTCTGCCCCTGCAGGCCGCTGACGAGGCCGATGATGATGCCGCCGATGAGCAGCACCAGCCCGGGATTGAGGAACACCTCCTGGAACAGCTCCCGGGAAAACAGAGACCCCTTCTTGCCTTTCGGCGCCGGCGGGGCGGGCTCCCAATCCGGGTGCTCGAGCTTCTCCAGGGAGAACTCCAACTCTTCTTCGACGCCGCGCGTGGTCTCCGCCTCGAGGCTCTGGCCGTGCGGGGGTTGGGCCGCGGTTCCCGGGCCGACGCTGACCTTGGCCGGCGCGGTGTAGCCGGGCTCGTCGGGCATGTAGCCCGCCGCGTCCAGCCCCCGATGACGCAGTCGCGCAACGAAATAGAGCGCCACGAGGCAGCCCGGGATCTCCATGACCGCCAGCATCACGGGCATGTAGGCGTTGAAGGCGATGTTGACGGCGGCCAGGACGGCCACGCAGGTGGCGAACGTTCCCGCCGAATCCGACCCGTAGTAGCCGGCGATCGTCGCTCGGTCGACCTTGCGCAGCGATTTGAGGCGGCTCAGCCCGAAGTAGGCCAGCCCGCCGATCGCGCAGTTCAGCACGAACCCCAGCGCCATGAAACCGACGATGACAGCCACGCTGGAAGCGTTGATCTTCGCGAGTTCCTCACCGCCGTGCCAACCGATGGCCAGCAGCAGATACATCGTCAGGCCCTGGTAGATGACGTACGGGAATTCGAACCGCACCTTAAGGACCGGGATCAAAAAGCCGAAGTAGAAAAACAGCAGCAGCGGCTTGAAGAGGTTATGGGTGAAGTTCTGCCAGAACTCGTGCAGCATCGTTGCCTCCCTAGTGTTCCGCGGCGATCAGGGAAGCACCGTCCGCAAGCCGGAGCAACAACGAACATCCCGACGACCGGCACAAAATTTAGCCCTGCCGCAGTCAATCCGCCACTCGAAATGCACAACCCGTGTGGACGTGTCGAGTCGGGCAAAAGTGCTGGTTACGGGCGTGTTAACCGGTCCAGGTCAGCCGCTGGCTGGAGGTACGTCACAATGGAGAATGGTGTGAGGTTGCTGTGCAAACGCTGTGGGCGAGGGCGGTGACTCAGCGATTAGACGAAATCAGCGAGGGCCGAACCCCGGCACCCTTTTTTCGGTGCGTCACCGACGCCCAGGCGGACGGCGAGTAATGCGTGGTGATTTCTTCGAAACCGTCGACTCGAGAAACCGAAAGGACGCCGGTCTGCTGATTGATTTCGAGTTCGTCGCCCTCACTCGCCTGAATTTCCTCGCCATTGAAAAGCCGGATCACGAACATCGGGTTCCTCTCAAGCCGAGACCGGGGCGTGGCGGGCGGCCACGACGGCGAGCAACGGGGGTGTACGCAGGGGCTCACCGACGCCACTCCTTTCCCGGAGCATGTCCGGCCGTCGTGCATGCGTCGCGCCCGACAACGGGTTCGCCAGATAGGTACCCATCCTAAGGACAACCGGTTACGAAAGCGGCGTGCGGCGCTGCCACGAGGTGAACGGCTGGGAAACGTTTGGGGATGGCGCCGGCCGGGCGAGCCCCGGACTGGCCGGTGACCACCTCTTTGGGTGGCCGGTTGAACAGGGCGGATACGCTGCACAGGGCGTCAGCGCGCGGCTCGCGCGCCGACCCACCGCGCGAGTCGGCGCTTTAACTCCACACGAGTTTTAGCTGAATGACGGCGGCCCGGGCGCGGGGCGGTCGGAGCGGGTTGCACACTTTTACATAGGTTAGGCTACATTTACTAACCGTGACCGAGGTGAGCGTCGAGACAAGTCCTGCCGGCTCCGCGTCACCGTCGATCCCGCTTCCCCCGCACGTCGATCCGGCGGATCTCGCGGCCCAGCTGGCCGTGAGCCTGCCCGAACGGGCCGGCGACGAGTACCTGCTCTACGAGCAGGGCGGCGAATGGGTGCTGGCCAGCGGCGTGCGGGCGATGATCGAGCTGGACAGCGACGAGCTTCGGATCCTGCGCGACGGCGTCACGCAGCGCCAGTCGTGGTCCGGGCGGCCCGGCCCGGTCCTCGGTGAGGCCACCGACAGACTGCTGCTGGAAACCCAACAGCTGTTCGGCTGGATCGCCTTCGAATTCGGCGTGTATCGCTACGGTCTGCAGCGTCGGCTGGCGCCGCGCACCCCGCTGGCCCGCCTGTTCTGGCCCGAAATTCGCATCGTGGTGACCCGCGAGGCGATCCGGTTCGTCGACGCGACGGACGCCCACCGCGACGCCGTCGTGAAACTGCTGCGCGACGGAGTGCCGCAACTGGGCGAGGCGCGCCCGGTCGACGTGCACGCCGACCCCTCCGGATACCGCGACCGCGTCGCGGCCGCCGTCAAGGAGATCGCCGCGGGTGCGTATCACAAGGTGATCCTCTCGCGCAGCGTCGAAGTGCCGTTCCCGCTGGACTTTCCGTCGACCTATCGGCTGGCGCGACGACACAACACGCCCGTGCGGTCCTTTCTGTTGCGGCTGGCCGGAATGCGCGCGGTCGGTTACAGCCCCGAGCTGGTGGCGGCCGTCGGCCAAGACGGGACGGTGGTCACCGAACCGCTGGCGGGCACCCGCGCGCTGGGCCGCGGCGAAATCCGCGACCGGCAGGCCCGCGACGAGCTCGAATCGAATTCCAAAGAGATTGTGGAGCATGCCATTTCGGTGCGAAGCTCGCTGCAGGAGATGACCGAGATCGCCGAGCCGGGCACCGCGGTGGTCACCGACTTCATGACGGTGCGCGAACGCGGCAGCGTGCAGCACCTTGGCTCCACGGTCAGCGGGCGGCTGGATTCGGCCAACGACAGGATGGACGCGCTGGAGGCGTTGTTCCCCGCGGTCACCGCCTCGGGCATTCCGAAAGCCGGCGGCGTCGACGCGATCCTGCGCCTCGACGAGGGGCCACGCGGCCTGTATTCGGGTGCCGTCGTGATGATTTCGGCCAACGGTAGTCTGGACGCCGCGCTGACGCTGCGCGCCGCCTACGAAAGCAACGGCGAAACGTGGTTGCGCGCCGGCGCCGGCATCATCGAAGAGTCCACGCCGGAACGCGAATTTGAGGAAACCTGCGAGAAGCTGTCCACGCTGGCGCCCTATCTGATTCCCCGCCTCTAGGGGTTGCGGGTCACCACGTTGGATGGGGTGGCCAACGTCTTGTGCGCCTACCTCCACTCGGCGGCCGTGCGATGGGAAAGGCCCCGACGGGACTTTCGGCCCTAGTTGCGGTTTTCGGCAGCGTGCCATCTTGGTGTAACCGCGTGACACAGATACTGCGCGCGGCCGCACGAGGTAGCTGGGAGGGCGCCGTGACCAAGGATCTGACGAATTTGCAGCTGCTGCACGAACTCGAACCGGTGGTCGAGGCGCTGCTCAATCGCCACCTGTCCATGTTCAAGGAATGGAGCCCGCACGACTACGTCCCGTGGTCGGATGGGAAGAACTTCTACGCGCTCGACGGCCAGGATTGGGAGCCCGGCCAGAGCCGGCTGCCCGACGTGGCACAGGTGGCGATGGTCCAGAACCTGCTGACCGAGGACAATTTGCCGTCCTATCACCGCGAGATCGCGATGAACTTCAGCACGGACGGCCCGTGGGGTCAGTGGATCAACCGCTGGACGGCCGAAGAGGCGCGGCACAGCACGGCGCTGCGCGACTACCTGGTCGTCACGCGGGCAGTGGACCCGGTGGAGCTCGAGAAGCTCCGCATGGAGCAGATGACCCGGGGCTTCAGCCCGGGCCAGAACAGCCAGGGGGACATGTTTGCCGAGAGCCTGTTCGACTCGGTCATGTACGTCTCGTTTCAGGAACTGGCGACCCGCGTCTCGCACCGCAACACCGGCAAGCTCAGCGAGGACAGCATCGCCGAGCAGCTGATGGCCCGCGTGTCACACGACGAAAACCTGCACATGCTGTTCTACCGCGACGTCAGCGCGGCGGGCCTGGACATCGCCCCTAACCAGGCGATGCGGTCGGTGCATCGGATCCTGCGCAACTTCAAGATGCCCGGCTTCACCGTCCCGGAGTTTCGGCGCAAGGCGGTGATCATCGCCGTCGGCGGCGTCTACGACCCGCGCATGCATCTCGACGAGGTGGTCATGCCGGTGCTCAAGAAGTGGCGGGTGTTCGAGCGCGAAGACTTTACCGGCGAGGCCGCGTGGATGCGAGATGACCTCGCGCTGTTGGTCAAAGAGCTCGAGGACAGCTGCGAGAAGTTCGAGGAATCCAAGCAGCGCTACCTCGCGCGCGAGGCGCGCCGGGCGGAGAAGATCACCGCCAGCAAGGTGCTCAGGACCGCGGGGACACTGACGCTGAGCCGGCACTGAGCCGGCTAGCCGGCGGGTCAGATGTTGAAGGGGGAGAACATCACCCGGTTCGGGTCGTACTTCTGCCTGACGGCACTCAGCTTCGGAAGGTTGGGGCCGAAGTACCGCGATGCCGGCTGGTTGGCCTCGAGGTAGTTGACGTAGCCGCCCACCGAATACGGTTGCACCGCTTGGTGTGCGGTGTTGAGCCAGCCGGTGGCGGCCGCCGGATCACCGGCCGTCTCGACATACCACTGCACCAGCGAAGCGTCCCGGCGCCACGGGAAGGCCGTGGCGCCCGGCGCCACCGTGGCCAGCGCGCCATCGAGGGCGTGCATGATCACCAGAGCGCGCCCGGCGCCCCCGGGAAAGGCGTTGAAGGCGGCCGCGATTCCCTGTGCCGCGGCCGGGGTGAGGCTCTGAAAGACGTCGGACCCGCCGACGTACCCGAGCGGCGACGGGTTGAGGTTGTTGACGGCCAGGTACCGCACCAGGTCCAGATAGTTGAACGTGTGGCTGTCGGTGCCCGCCGGTTGCAGCCCAACGGCTTTGGTGACCGCAGCCGCCACGCTGCCACCCGAACCGGCCGGGCAGGTCGCCATGATGCGGCAATGCGGGCCCATCGGGTCGGCGGTGGCGTCGGCCAGCGCCCAGCTCTGGGGATCGGCGGTACGCAGCCAGTTCTGCCACCCGAGAAGAACCTGCGCAAAGGCCTGCGCGGGGTAGTTCAGGTTGACGACGTCCACGTCGTGGGTGGGGAAGGTCGCGAACGTCAGCGACGTCGTCACCCCGAAATTGCCGCCACCGCCGCCGCGCAAACCCCAGAAAAGGTCCGGGTTTTGGGTCGCGGACGCGGTGACCGCCTGACCCCCTGGCAACACCACCGACGCCGACGTCAACTGATCGCAGAGCAGGCCCGCGTGCCGCGATTGAGCGCCCAGGCCACCGCCCAGGGCGTGCCCCGCGGCGCCCACCGACGGACAGGTGCCGGTCGGAATGCCGCGTCCGGCGGCGGCTAGCGCCTCGTGCATGGCGTACAGACTCGTCGCGGGGGTCACCGTGATGGTCGTCGTGGCCGGGTCGTAGTTGACACCGCCGGGCAGCTGGCGCAGGTCGAGCACCATGGCGCCGTTGGCCGTCGACGCGCCCACGTAGGAGTGCCCGCCACTGCGCGGGGCGACCTTGAGGTTGTGGGCGGCCGCGAACGCCATCGCCTTCTGCACGTCCGCCACCGAGTGCGGGACGACGACGGCCGCGGGCGTCGAGCCGTTGTAGTTGGTGTTGAAAACCGCCTTCGCGGCACCGAATTGACCGTTGTCCGGCAGCACCACCGGCCCCGTGATTGCCGACGACAGGCCGTTCCAGCCCGCCGTGGGCGCGTTCGGCGCGGCGGCAGCCCGCCCGGATCCCCAGGCGGCGCCCGCGGAACCGAGCGCGGTGCCCGCGGCGAACATCCCGGCGGCTGCTCGCAGGAAGGCCTGGCGCGAGAACTCGCGCGCCGGCTCGCGCGGTGACGTCATTCCCGCATTGTGGGCCCGCGCCGTCGGCGAAACCGTGGCGCCGCAGCACGTGTCGCGACACGATCCGGTCACGGTCGGCTATCGAATCGCCGCGCTGCCGCTCCGTCGAGGGGCGGCTCAGTTTCCGGTGGCTGCGCCCAGCTGCGCGGCGAGGGCCTTCTTGTCGATCTTGCCGATCGGGGTGGTGGGCAGCGCGGGGAGCGCCACCAGCACGTCGGGCCGGGTGTGCGCGGCGACGCCCCGCCCGTCCAGGTGGGCGTTGAGCTCCGCCAGGGTGACCGCGGTGCCGTCGAAAACCACGGCGGCGCAGATCTTTTCACCCAGGTACGGGTCGGGCAACGGTACCGCGGCGGCCGCGAAAATCGCGGGGTGGCTGAGCACCTGCTCCTCGAGGTCGGCGGCGGAGATGGTCTCACCGGCGCGGCAGATCACGTCCTTGACCCGGCCGGTGACCTGTAGGTAGCCGTCCGGCCGCAGCCGGACCAGGTCGCCGCTGCGGAAGAAGCCGTCCGGGTCGAAGCAGCGCTGGTTGTCGCGCTCGGCGCGGAAGTACCCATTGAGGGTGTAGGGCCCGCGGACCAGCAGTTCACCCTCGTCGCCGGGGGCCACCGGGTGCCCGGCCGCGTCCACGACGCGCAGCTCGTCGGCCGCGCACAGCGGCCGCCCCTGGGTGTGCTCGACGACTTCGGGCGGGTCGTCGAGGCGGGTGTAGTTCAGCAGCCCCTCCGCCATGCCGAACACCTGCTGCAGGCCCGGGGTGAGCGCGGTGCGCACCAGGCGGGCGTCGGCCGGGTCGAGCCGAGCGCCGCCGACCTGCAGCAGCCGCAGGGTTTTCGGTGTCACCGGCTCCCACTCGCAGGCCTGCGCCCACAGCTTGGCCAGCGGCGGCACCAAGGCGGTCACGGTGACGCCGTGGCGGTCGATGGCCGCGAAGGCCGCTTCGGGGCTGGGGTCGGCGCCGAACACGGTGGTGGCGCCGACCGTCATCGCGCCGAGCAGGCCCGGGCAGGCCAGCGGGAAGTTGTGGCCGGCCGACAGGGCCACCAGGTAGACGTCGTCGGCGGTGAGCCGGCAGACCTCGGCGCTGGCGGTGGCGTTGAACAGGTAGTCGTCGTGCGTGCGCGGGATCAGCTTGGGGGTGCCGGTGGTGCCGCCGGACACCAGCAGCACCGCCGGCGAGGACGGGTCCGGCCGCGGCGCCGGCAACGGGGCGGACGCCCGGTCGCGCAGCCGCGCCCACGGGATGAAGGGGCCCGGCTCGCCGTCGACGATGACGTGCTCGAGCACCGGATGCTCGGCCACCAGGCCGGCGGCCATGGCCGGGTAGTCGAACCCGCTCGTCGCGTCCGCGATCAGCAGGCCGGTGGCACCGCTGACGTCCGCGAAGTGGCTCAACTCGGCCGCCCGGTGGCCGGGCAGGCACAGCACCGGGATGGCGCCGGCCCGCAGGAGGCCGAACAGCGCGACCGCGAATTCGCGGCCGTTGGGCAGCTGCAGCAGCACGCGATCACCCGCCGCGATGCCCACACCGCGCAGCCCGACGGCGGCGCGGTGCGCCTGTTCGTCCAGCTCGGCGTAGGTGAGGCCGGAGTCCGGGGCGAGGGCGTCGACGACGGCCGTCCGCTCGGGCCAGCGGGCCGCGGCGTCGGCGAGGACGCTGTCGAGGGTCCGCCCGGCCCAGTAGCCCGCCGCCCGGTAGGCCGCGGCGCGCTCGGCGGGAAACGGGACGAACCCTTCCAACGAGCCGTCCTGGGTCGGCGGCCGGCGGGTTTGCGGCGTCATGGAATTCCTCACACGGGGGCGTAGTAGCGGGGATGCCGGGATCGACGATAGGGTAACCAAAAAATTAGGGAAGCCTGTGCTAATTCTCAGGAGGGGCTCGTAGTGCATGCCTCGGCGCGCTCGGACGAGATCCGGGCAGCGGTCGCCGACCTGCTCGGCGTCGGAGTCGACGCCATCGAGCCGGGTAGCAACCTCATCGGCCATGGGCTGGACTCGATCCGGATCATGACCCTGGCCGGCCGCTGGCGCCGTCAGGGCATCGCGGTCGACTTCGCCATGCTCGCCGCCGACCCCACCGTCGAGGCGTGGGCAGCGCTGGTCGACGCGGGGACGCCGGCGGACGCCGCCGACCCGCAGGCGCCACCCGACCGGCATGACCCCGCCGAGGGGCAGGCCGCCGACGAGCCGTTCGGGCTCGCCCCCATGCAGCACGCCATGTGGGTCGGGCGCCAGGACACGCAGCAACTCGGCGGCGTCGCCGGGCACCTCTACGTCGAATTCGACGGCGGCCCCCTCGATCCGGACCGGCTGAGCGCGGCCGCCACCGCGCTGGCGCGCCGGCACCCCATGTTGCGGGTGCAGTTCCTGCCCGACGGCACCCAGCGCATCCCCGCAACCGCCGCCGAGTTCCCCGTCGCGGTCGAGGATCTGCGGCACCTGGACGCGGACGCCGTCGACCAGCGGCTCGCCGCGGTGCGTGACGCGAAGTCGCACCAGCAGCTCGACGGGGCGGTCTTCGAGTTGACGCTGACCCTGCTGCCCGGCCACCGGTCGCGCCTGCACGTCGACCTCGACATGCAGGCCGCCGACGCCATGAGTTACCGCACCTTGATGGCCGACCTCGCGGCCCTCTACGGCGGGCAAGACCTGCCCGCCTTGGGCTACAGCTATCGGCAGTACCGCCGCGCCGTCGAGGCGGCCGAGGCGCGGCCGCAGCCCGCCCGCGACGCCGACCGGGCCTGGTGGGCGCAGCGCATTCCGCAGCTGCCCGACCCGCCGGCCCTGCCGGCGCGCGCGCCCGCGACCGGCGAGCGGCGCAGCAGCCGGCGCTGGCACTGGCTGGACCCGCACACCCGCGACGCGCTGTTCGCCCGCGCGCAGGCCCGCGGCGTCACCCCGGCGATGACACTGGCCGCGGCGTTCGCCCACGCCCTGGCGCGCTGGTCGGCGTCGTCGCGATTCCTGCTCAACGTGCCGCTGTTCGGCCGCCAGGCACTGCACCCGGACGTCGAAGCGCTGGTCGGCGACTTCACCTCCTCGCTGCTGCTGGACGTCGACCTGATCGGGGTGCACACCGCGGCGGCGCGCGCGCAGGTGCTGCAGGACGCGATGCGAACGGCGGCGGCCCATTCCGCGTATCCCGGGCTGGCGGTGCTGCGCGACCTCAGCCGCCACCGCGGGACGCAGGTGCTGGCGCCGGTGGTGTTCACCAGCGCGCTGGGCCTCGGCGAGTTGTTCGGCCCCGCGGTCACCGACCACTTCGGCACGCCGGGCTGGATCATCTCGCAGGGCCCGCAGGTGCTGCTCGACGCGCAGGTGACCGAGTTCGACGGCGGCGTGCTGGTGAATTGGGATGTGCGCGAAGGGGTCTTCGCGCCGGGAGTCGTCGACGCCATGTTCGCCCACCACATCGACGAACTGCTGCGGTTGGCCGGCGACGACGACGCCTGGACGGCGTCGGGTCCGCCGGCGCTGCCCGCCGCGCAGCGGGCGGTGCGTGACGCGGTCAACGGCCGCGCCGCCGCACCGAGCGGGGAAGCGTTGCACGACGGCTTCTTCCGGCAGGCGCGCCGCCAGCCCGACGCGCCCGCGGTGTTCGCCAGCTCCGGTGACCTCAGCTACGCGCAGCTGCGTGACCAGGCGCTGGCCGTGGCGGGGGCGCTGCGTGTCGCCGGCGTGACCGCCGGCGACACCGTCGCGCTACTGGGACCCAAGGGCGCCGAACAGGTTGCGGCGGTGCTGGGCATCCTGTCCGCCGGCGCCGCGTACCTGCCGATCGGCGCCGACCAACCCCGCGATCGAGCGGAACGCATCCTGGGCACCGGCGGGGTGCGGGTGGCCGTGGTGGGCGGCGGGCAGCGGCCGTCGCTGCCGGTGCCCGCGCTGCCGCTGGCCGACATCCTCGCCGGCGCCGGCGGCGCCCAGATCGAGCCCGCCCCAGTCGATCCCGCGCAACTGGCCTACGTCCTGTTCACCTCGGGATCCACCGGCGAGCCCAAGGGCGTCGAAGTGACCCACGACGCGGCGATGAACACCGTGGAATTCATCGGCCGGCACTTCGACATAGGCCCCGCCGACCGCTGCCTGGCCCTGTCGACCCTGGAGGGCGACATCTCGGTGATGGACGTCTTCGTCACCTTGCGGACCGGCGGCGCGATCGTGATGGTCGACGAAGAGCAGCGCCGCGACCCCGACGCCTGGGCGCGGCTGATCGACGCCCACCGGGTCAGCGTGCTGCATTTCATGCCCGGCTGGTTGGAGATGCTGGTCGAGGTCGGCCACGGGCGGCTGTCGTCGGTGCGGGTGGTGCCCACGGGCGGTGACTGGGTGCGCCCCGAGGTGGTGCACCGGTTACGCGCCGAGGCGCCGCGGCTACGCTTCGCCGGCCTCGGCGGGGCCACCGAAACCCCGGTCCACAACACGATTTTCGAGGTGGGCGACACTAACGCGCTGCCGGCCGACTGGGTGGCACTGCCGTTCGGTATTCCGCTGCCCAACAACGCTTGCCGGGTGGTCGACGACAACGGCGCCGACTGTCCCGACTGGGTGCCGGGGGAGTACTGGGTGACGGGCCGCGGCCTGGCCCGCGGCTACCGCGGCCGCCCCGAGCTGACCGCCGAGCGCTTCGTCGAGCACGACGGCCGAACGTGGTATCGCACTGGGGACGTGGTGCGGTACTGGCCGGACGGCACGCTGGAGTTCGTCGGCCGCGCCGATCACCGCGTCAAGATCAGCGGGTACCGCGTCGAGCTGGGCGAAGTGGAGACCGCGCTGCGGCGCGTGCCCGGCGTCCGCACCGCGGTGGCCGCCTTGATCACCGCGTCCGGTGAGGCCGACGTGCTCGCCGCGCAGGTGCACGCCGACGACGCCACCCTGACCGCCGAGCGGATCGGTGCTGCGCTCGCCGATCTTGTTCCCGCACATATGGTTCCGCGCCACATAGTGGTTGTACAGCGGATCGGGTTCACCGACGCCGGAAAGCTCGACCGCCGGGCCGTCGCGCGGGACCTGCAGGCCGCGGTGTCCGGTGCGCGGCGGCCCGGTCACCGGGCGCCGTCGACGCCGCTGGAGTCCGCCTTGGCGGCGATCCTCGGAGACCTGCTGGGTCGCGACGACGTCGGCGTGGACGACGACTTCTTCGCCCTCGGTGGGGATTCGGTGTTGGCCACCCAAGCCGTCGCGCGCATGCGGTCTTGGCTCGACAGCCCGGACGTCATGGTCGCCGACGTCTTCGCCAACCGCACCGTCGCCGCGCTCGCCGAGCTGCTCACCGCCCGCGAGGGCGATCCGGGCCGGCTCGACCAGGTCGCCGAGTTGTATCTGGAGGTCATCGGCATGGACGCCGAATCGGTGCTGGCGTCCGCGCAGCAGGCCGCGAACTCGTCGGCGTCGCAATGACTTTGCATAACCTGGTGAGCACGCCGCCGACGTTCCCGTCCTGGATCAAGCTGACGCCCGGGCGCACCGCGAGCCCCCGCGCGGGTGCCATCGTGGTGTTCCCGCACGCCGGGGCCGCCGCCGCGAGTTACCGGGTGCTCGCCACCGCGCTGGCCGCGGGCGCCGACACCTACGTCGTGCAATACCCGCAGCGGGCCGACCGGCTGGCCGAGCCCCCGCATGAGACCGTGCACGCCCTGGCCGAGGATCTGTTCGCCGCCGCGCCGTGGCACGGTGTCACGCCGCTGCGACTCTTCGGGCACAGCATGGGCGCCGTCGTCGCCTTCGAATTCGCCCGGATCGCCGAGGAACGCGGCGTGGGCGTGCAGAAGCTGTGGGTGTCGGCCGGCCCGCCGCCGTGCGTCGTCGCCGACATGCCCGAGCTGCCGACCAGCGACGACGCGGTGCTCGCGGACATCGCCGACCTGGGCGGCACCGACCCGGAACTGCTTGCCGACGAAGAATTCTCGGAGTTGCTGACCACCGCGGTGCGCGCCGACTACCAGGCGTTCAACCGTTACGACCCCAGCCCGGACGCCCGCATCCGCGCCGACATCCACGTGCTGGGCGGCCGCGCCGATCACCGCATCGATGCCGACGTGCTGCGGCTGTGGGACAGGCACACGGCGGGGTCGTTTGAACTGTCGCTGTACGACGGCGGCCACTTCTACGTCTACGACCACGTCGACGCGATCGCCGCACAGGTGAACGCATGACGCTATCCGGCAACGACTTCGACGGTCCCTTCGATTCCCGTTTCGAGGCCCCGTCTGACCCCGTCGTCATCGTCGGCATGGGGGTCGAGGCGCCCGGCGGCATCGACAGCGTCGAGAGTTACTGGGACCTGCTGTCCCACGGCCGTGAGGCGCTGGGTCCGTTCCCCACCGATCGCGGCTGGGCGGTCGAGGAGCTGCTCGCCGGCTCCCGCCGCGGCGGCTTCAAGCAGATCCACGACCGGGGCGGATTCCTCACCGGCGCGGCCACTTTCGATCCCGAATTCTTCGGAATCTCGCCGCGGGAGGCCGTCGCGATGGATCCGCAGCAGCGGGTGGCGCTGCGGGTGGCGTGGCGCGCGCTGGAGAACAGCGGCATCAACCCCGACGACCTCGCCGGGCACGATGTGGGCTGCTTCGTCGGCGCGTCGGCGACCGGGTACGGCCCGGAGATGGCGCGGTTCTCCGAACACAGCGGCCACCTGCTCGCCGGCACCGCGCTCAGCGTGATCTCCGGGCGCATCGCCTACACGCTCGGGCTCAGCGGCCCGGCGGTCACTCTCGATTCCTCCTGCGCGTCGGCTTTGGTCGCCTGCCACGTCGCGGTGCGCGCGGTGCAGAACGGCGACTGCGACCTCGCCTTGGCCGGCGGCGTCAACGTCCTCGGATCGCCGGGCTTTTTCGTCGAGTTCTCCAAGCAACACGCGCTGTCCGACGACGGCTTCTGCCGTCCCTATAGCGCACAGGCCAGCGGGACGGTCTGGGCCGAGGGCGCGGGAATGTTCGTGCTGCAACGCAAGTCGGCCGCCATCCGCGCCGGGCGACCGATCCTGGCCGAGGTGCGCGGCACCGCCATCAACCAGGACGGGCGCAGCGCCGGCCTGAGCGCACCCAGCGGTGACGCGCAGGTGCGGCTGTTCCAACGGGCCATGACCCAGGCCGGCATCAAGCCCGGCGACGTCGGCATGATCGAGGGGCACGGCACAGGCACCCGCCTGGGCGACCGCACGGAGTTGCGGTCGCTGGCCCAGACTTACGGCGACACCGACCCTGGCACCGGCGCGCTGCTCGGGTCGGTGAAATCCAACGTGGGCCATTCGTTGGCCGCCGCGGGGGCGCTCGGGCTGGCCAAGGTGCTCGTCGCCGCCGATCGCGGCGCCATCCCCGCCACCCTGCACGCCGCCGAGGCTAGCCCCGAAATCGACTGGGAGGCACAGGGTTTACGCCTGGCGCAGACCCTGACGCCGTGGCCGGCGGTCGACGGCCAGCGCACGGGAGTCGCGTCCGCGTTCGGCATCGCCGGCACCAACGCGCACCTCATCGTTTCCATGCCTGAGGTCGCGTGATGCTCGCCGACGCGCTGCCCGACGGGCGCACCCCGGTGCTGCTGAGCGCGCACCACCCCGAGCTGATCCGTCAGGACGCCGCCGCGATCCTGCGCTACCTCGACCGCGCGCCGGTCCTGGGAGATCCCGCCGACGTTCCCGCCGCGGTCGCGGCCACGCTGCTCCGGCTGCGGCGGGTGCGGCGTCACCGCGCGGTCGTGCGGGCGGCGGATCGGGCCGAACTCGCCGCGGCGCTGGCGGCGGTCGCCGGCGGCGACGAGCACCCGCTCGTCGCGCGGTCCTCGACGACGACGCCGCCGCGGATCGCCTTCGTGTTCCCCGGCCAGGGCAATCAGTGGCCCGGCATGGGGGCCGACGCCTACCGGCGGCTGCCGGCCTACCGCGCGGCCGCCGACCGATGCGCGCAGGCGTTTGTCGACGCCGAAACGCCCTCCCCCCTAGCGTATCTGGCGGGCGCCGACGACCGTGACTGGTCGCGCCGCGAGATCCAGGGGGCGCAGTTCACCCACGCCGTCGGCCTGGCCGCGGCCTGGCAACGGTGCGGGGTGGCGCCGCAGTTCACGGTCGGACACAGCCTGGGCGAGGTCGCCGCGGCGTACGTGGCGGGGACGGTCACGCTGCCCGACGCCGTCGCGCTGGTGGTGGCCCGCGCCAACGTCGTCGGCCGGCTGACGGGTCGCTACGCCATGGCGGTGCTCGGCATCGGCGCGCCGGAGACCGAGGCGCTGCTGTCCGAGACGCCGGGCTGGCTCGAGATCTCGGCCGTCAACGGGCCGTCGTCGACCGTCATCGCCGGCGACCACGACGCGGTGACCGCCGCGACGCGGCTGGCCCGGGAACGCGACGTCTTCGCGCACCAGCTCGCCGTCGACTACCCCGGCCATACCAGCGCGTTGCGCGGCCTGCGGGCCGACCTCGCCGAGCTGACGCCGCGCTCGGCGTTTCGCGAGGCAGCGATCACGTTCGTCGGATCGACCTTCGGCGCCGAGGTGAACCCAGCCGCCGACTTCACCGACTACTGGTATCAAAACCTCTGCGGCACGGTGCGGTTCGACCTCGCCGTGCAGCGCGCCCGCGAGCTCGGCGCGGATACGTTCGTCGAGTTGTCCGCGCACCCGTCGCTGCTCTACCCGCTCGCCGGCATCCTCGGCGACGACGCCGCGACGGTCACCGGATCCGGACACCGCGACACCCCGCCGGCCGCCAGCGCCGCCTGCGCCGGGGCCTCGGCCGTGGCGCCCACCTGTTCGGCGCGCGCGGTGAGCAGCCACACCGCGCGGCAGCGCGGCCCGATCAGGCCGGCGTAGTCGGGTAGGCCCGCGTCGGGACGGCGCCCGATGTGGTCGATCGCCGCGGCGGGGTCGGTGTGATCGAGGGCGGGGGCGATGACGACCAGGATCTCGGCCTCGACGGGCGCGACGACGCGGGAGTCACCCTGTGCCGCAATGGCTTCGGTGATCCGCCGGGCCAGCTCGGCCGAGCTTTCGTCGGCGTGCAGGCCGATGGTCAGCGCGCCCGGCCGGTCGGCGACCGGCGCCGCGGCCTGCCAGTCCTCGACGGCGACGGTGAGCGCCGGCGCGGGCGGCGTTGCGTCAGCGAGCCGGTCCGGGGCCACCCACAGGTGCACCGCCCGCATCGGCGCGTTGGGGAACCCACGCAGCGGTGGGCGGTTGGCGGCCGGGACGGCGGGCGCCCAGTCGCAGGCGGGGTCGGCGGCGCCCAGGGCGGCGAGGCCCGCCGACAGCGCGTCGGCCGGCGGGGTGTCGCGGTGTCCGGATCCGGTGACCGTCGCGGCGTCGTCGCCGAGGATGCCGGCGAGCGGGTAG